>JBIKMK010000314.1:0-5396 GCA_044359315.1 Bryobacteraceae bacterium
GAGGTGCTACCGAGGTATTCGAGAGACGGGCGCTCGATTTATTTTGCTACCAACCGGAGCGGTAGCTGGCAGATCTGGAAGCGTAAGAAAGAGGGCGGAGGCGACACACAGCTGACTCGTGGCGGCGGCCTGGCCGGTTACGAATCGGACGATGGAGCCTACCTGTACTTCAGCAAGCGGAATGAGCCGGGGATCTACCGGGTTTCTCCTCAGGGCGGAGCTGAGGAGCTTGTCTTTGACGGGCTTGCCAGTGGCATGTGGGGTGCCTGGGGGCTGGCAGGCCAGCGGATTCTTTATGTATCGCTGAATCCGCCGGCGTTGCAGGAGTATGACCTGAAGACGAAGTCAGGCCGCACGATCACTGTTTTCGATTCTGCGCCAGTGCGCTTTGATTCGAGTGTCAGTGTGTCGCCTGATGGCCATTGGGCGCTGATCTCTCTGGTAGAGCGCGCGGGGAGCACTCTCTATGTGGAGCAGAAAGCGGAGACGGCGAACTAGCCTTTCTGCGCGCCATCAAGCCACAAAGGGCTGCGGCTACCAGTAGCCCCAGGCGTGGCTCTGGCACTTCAGATCCTCCCGGAATCGTAACGGATGCGTCGGCTCTCAGCAAGAGGCCAGTGGCGATGGTATCGGTGACTGGATTGAATGCGGCATCGTTCGGATTGATGCTGAATTGATCGTAGGTAAGAACGATCTGGCCGGTAACGCTATCGCCTGGCAACTGAAAGGAGTTGATCGCATAAGACCCAATACCGACAGGATCGGTGAGAGGGTTGTTGTCCGGGCCCACGACGATGAAGTTATTCGGAATGATGGGAGTGAAGATTCCGATCGAGAACTGGCCCGGAGCATTCTCAAAGTTGGCACTGGTGATCAAAATCCAGTCGCTCGAGCTGGTGATGTTGTATCCCCAAAAGATGGTGTCGCCGGGATTTCCGATCTGATCGGGGAGTGGGATGAAGAGCGTGGCAGCATGCGCGAAAGTGCTGCAGAGCAGCAGTGTGAGTATAGATAGGGTCTTCATGGGAGTCTCTTATTGGAACTGATTGGATAACTGGATCATGCCGCCAGAGGAGCCACCATTGGCCATGTAACCGAGGCCGACAGTAAAGCGGGCGGCTGTGGGACAGCCGGTGAAATCAATGGTTGCCGGCAGCACGATAGTGGCGCCGGGAGCGATAGTGCCGAGGAAGCCGGGAAGGGCTGCGGGGGATAGACGCACGGGCAGGGCGCTACAGGCTGCACCGAAAGACTGTGTGAAGGTAAGGGCAAAAATCTGTGCGCTGAAGGCGATGCCGGGGCCGTTGTTGGTGAGTGAGATGTTCCAGGTGCGGCTGGCTGAGATGCCAGTCTTGGCTGAAACAACTGCGCTCAGAAGGGCGGGCGGGGTGGCAGTGAAGCCACCGGACACCGATCGCGGCTGCGACATCACGACAGACTGCGGAAGGGCCGCACCCGAGAGTGCGCCACCGAAGCCGGTGAAGACAAAGCCGGGATTGGGAATCGCGGTCACCTGCGCCGTGTTGCCGGCCTCATAGAAGCCGGCTCCGGTGACGGTGCCGCCGGAGAATGGCGTGGGCTGGGTGGTGAGTTCGTACTCGGTGCGGAAATTGCCGAGGAAGGTAACAGGCACAATGGCCAGATCGGGGACGATTAGATTGCGAGGGTTGGTGGGATCGCCGTCAGACCAATTCTGGAAGCGATAGCGGGTGCCAGGAGTTGCGGTATCAGTGGTGGTCCATTCCGCGGTGCAATTGGTGAAGAAGTCGGAGTAGGGGGTGGTGAAGGTGCCGGGGGTGACGCAGCTGGGGCCAGAGAGAGTGAACGTGCGGCCAGCCGGAATGGATTCGATTTTGACGCCACCGGTTAAGGGGTAGAGCAAGAGTCCGCCAAAGGTTGTGGTGCTGGCATTGGATGGAAGGAGAGGCGCACCTACGACCAGGGTTTCGGCTGAGAGTTGAACCCCTTCTCCGTAGAAGTCGGCAGTGCCTGGTTTGGGACTGGTGAAGAACCCGGCCTCACGCCAGGGCCCTCCGGCCGTGCTTTGCGAGAGCAAATATGCGCTGCCCGTTTGCGGAAATGCAGGAGGAAGGCTGGTAGCGGCAGCTACGCTCCCCTGGATGGCAACCGAGATGCCGTAGCGTTGGTTACTGGTAGCGGTGGAGGGAAAGTGGCGGCTGGTAAGCGTCCAATTGCTAGCCGATCTGGAATAGAGATAAACGGCGCCGGTGGGATTCGCTCCCTGGCTGGTGCCTGGGGCACCAACGATGAGAGAGTTGCCACTCAGAGCGATGGAGTAGCCGAAGCCTCGGGTGTTCACATTTGGATCGATGGGAGCCGGGATTACGGATTGGAGATTCCAGGTGTCGTTTGATTTGGTGTAAATCACGATTTTGCCGCCTCCAGCAACCATTGCGTTGACGTCTCCAATTGCAATGGTGTCGCCATTTGCAGCAACAGACAGCGATGAGAAGAGAGTTCCGTTGTTATTCAGGATTTGTGGGCCTGCCCAGCCGCTAGCGCCCCGGGTGTAGACGTGAACTTCGGAACCTCCCACTCCACCGCCGAGAACGATTGTGTTTCCGGAGAGGGCCAGGGAGGCTCGGGAACCGTCGGGCTTGGCACCTGGGAGTTTTGCGGTTTGGGTCCAGACAGTTCCTGACCTTTCAAACACATAGAAGTTGACGCCCGTTGGATTGTCTTTTGAGCTGACTACGGCAATATCCCCGTCGAGAGCAACGTGTTCCCCGTAAAGGGCACCTGGCTTTTCGTTTGGGATCAAGCGGCCTTGCACGGTCCAGTTGTTGGTGGGGATCGGCGAGGGCCGGGTGTAGACAATGGGCGAGCGATCCGAGGTGTTTTGCGATTCAATGAGGGTTTTTGCGGTGGCGATCATTGTGTTTCCATTGAGGGCGAACCAGCGCCGGCTTTCTTGCTGATCTGCAAAAGTGCCCAGGATGCCGAACCTGCTGCCAGTGGGTGGCTCGATGATGCCAGAGAGCACCGGATCGACAGTGATCGGGTATCGTGCGTCGCGGACATCCACGATGAGGCGAATACGCTGGCCGTCGACTTCAGCTCGCGAGGGAAGATTGCGGCCGGTGGCATCCCAACTGTGGAGGCCCGAATAGCGAATCAGTCTTTGACCGCCGAGGGAGAGAACTACATCGTTGCCATCAAGGCCGGGTTCGCCTGGTCCACCTACGGCAATATTGAGGACGAGAAAAGCTTTGCTATCTGGACGAGAAACGGTGAAACCATGTTCCCAGCCGCCACCAGCTTCTTCGTACCACTCGGTGATGCCGGTGCTGCGGTCAAATTCGATGCGGTTGGGAAGCGTGCGACGGCGCAGAAGTTGACCGTGGTCTTCAAGACTCAGACTCCAACTGAGAGCTGGGTGGGTAAACTCTGCCCTGTCACCCAGGAACTTTGCCTTGATGCCGGCATGGATTCTGGAGGGGGGTTGAGCGAGGGGTTCTGAGTCCATTGCCTGGCCCATTATTGCTACTAATATTCCGATAAGTGTGAAACGCATATGATTCCTCAAGGCCAGTTTGCGTCTGAAATTGGATTCACAAAAGTAAAGCGGAGTATCTTCGGGGGTATCGATACCCCAAAAGCGGTTTGTTTGCAGGAGAAAAGTCGAGAATGCCGGCTAGCGGAGGTGATTTGGGTAGGGGCTGGGATCTTTGGCAATGGCCATGGCTAGCTGGTCAGCGGATTCTTTGGCTCATTTGACGCAGGTCTTTTCGGGTGCGGTGTAGATGTCGCGGGCGGTGGTGAGTTCTTTGGCGGCTTCTTCAAAGCGGGACTGGAGGCGTAAGGAGTACGGAATCGGCGTCAGTGGAGGTTTATACGGCTTCAGCCTTGCGGATCGACACCGGCCTTCTTGGAAAGGCTGGCGTTCGTCTTCCTGAAGACTTGAAAGGCTGCCCCTTCCAACCCAACCTTTTCCAACTTTGGCTGCATGCTCCGTCTCTACAGTGTCCAGGGAGAGTGGATTAACCCAATTCCCTGAGGGACGCCGCTGCGAAGCAGAATTCCGGAGAAAATTAGTTGGGCCTGCTGGAACCCAGCAGGTCAGCGGTAGCCGAGAGCATCTCCACATCGAATCGCTCACCCCGCAAAATCAGCCGCGCGCGGTAGTTCCCCGTCGGCAAGCCTGAAGGCGGAAGTTTGTACTCGCTCAACGGGGGCAGCAACAGGTCGGGCGGATGCCGGAACTCGATGATGGCCTCGCTCTCCTCGTTAGGGTCGGTCTCGCCGCCCATCCGTCGCGCCAATTCCGCGCAGCGCGATTCGTAGGAGAAGATCTCGTCGAGATACTCGATCGCAAGCTCACCCGTTGCAAGCTTCCGGCTGACCGCTTTGATGAACGCCTCGTCTTCTCCGGCGAACTGATAGTTGGTCGGCGGAGCATCTTCCCAAATTTCATCCAGCAGTTCGCGCAACACCGGCTTTAGCAACGTGCAGGTCATCGGAAACAGTTCAGCGACTGGTTCGAAACGATTGCCGCGCGCGATGGTGCAATTCAGCTCCATGCCCGGTTGCCCGGCCGCAAAGAGGATACGTTTGCGCTCGCGTTCCGTCAGGTCGTATTTCTCGAGCACGCTCAAATCCCCTTGCATGAGCCGACGGACGCGGCGCGGCGCGAGGGTCAGCTCAACAATGGCTAGCTGGAAGGCTTGTAGCGACATAGGAAACGGGTTCGGAGGCAGGCGAGGACTGGTGGACGATGGCCCGCGCGCGGTCGACTTGTTCCAGAATGCCGTTGTCGCCCAATAGGCGGTAGGAAGATTCGTGAAACTCGAAAGTGATGCCGCGCAGCCGCGTCGCCAGCGGCACGACTTGTTCCAGTAGCCGCCACACCCCTTCGATGACCGGCCCGGTGTGCGAATCCGTGTGGAAGCCGAACATGCTGACACCGCCCGCGATGTGGACCTCCTGCACAAAAGAAAGGTCCAGCCCGTTGACATACTCCATCGGGTCGAATCTGTGATTCAGCGCGTTCGTGTAGAGGTTATGAAGATCGAGCAGTACGCCACACTGGGCGCGGCGGCAGAGTTCGTTCAGGAAGGATTCTTCGGAGTAGTCTTGCTCGCCGTAGCCGAAATAATAGACGTTATTCTCGAGCAAGAAAGGGCAAGGCAGTACATCGGTGAAGAACTTTACGCGGGGAACCAAGAGCTCCAGCACTTCCTGGTCGTAGGGGACCGGGACCGCCACGGCCGCATTGGTTTCATGGCCGGTTCCGATACGCGAAAAGGACAAATGCTCGCTCACCCAAGGCGACTTCAAGCGGTCTGCCCAGGCGATCAGGTTGCGACCATATTCTTCATCGAAAATATCGGCGCTGCAAATGGAGAGGCCGATGCTGTGCAGCACGACGGGCACTT
>JBIKMK010000315.1:0-5392 GCA_044359315.1 Bryobacteraceae bacterium
TGGCCGCCGTCCGTGATGTGATCCGGACCGAGAGCTGCAATCGCTGCCATGACCAGTTGAGCTTCCACGGTGGCTCCCGGCGCGGCATGGAGACGTGCGTGCTTTGCCACACGCCCCAGACATCTGACCCGGATACGGGCAATACGATGGATCTGCCGGTGCTGATCCACAAGCTGCACATGGGTAAAGATCTGCCCAGCGTCAAGGCGGGCAAGCCGTATCAGGTGATCGGCAACCAAGGGGCGGTCTCCGACTGGTCCACCGTTGGCTTCCCGGCCCGGGCGCAGCGTTGCGAAGTCTGCCATGAGCAGGATACGCCCGCCGTTCAGAAGGCCACTTATCTGGCCGCGCCAACGCGCGCCTCGTGTGGTTCCTGCCACGACGACGTCAACTTCGCCACTGGGCAAGGGCACGTCGCGGGCCCGCAACCGACCGATAATCTCTGTGCCACCTGCCACATCCCGCAAGGCGAGATTGACTTTGACTCTTCCATCAAGGGCGCCCACGTCGTACCCACCGAATCGGCGATGCTCAGCGGTATCAACTTCGCCATCACCCGGGTCACCAACACTGGTGCGGGACAGAAGCCGGTGGTCACCTTCACGGTGAAGGACAACAAAGGCGCGGCGATTCCGCTGAACCTGCTGGGCAGCCTCTCGATGGTGCTGGCGGGACCCACCAGCGACTACGGCTACACCAAATTTGGGACCGATGTCACCACTCCGGGCTATGTCTCCGAAAGTGCAATCAGGTCGCCCTGCAGTACCGATGGCACCTGCGTCTACACCTTTGTTCATGCAATACCGGAAGGGGCCAAGGGCACTTTTGCCATCGGCATGGAAGGCCGGCGCACGGAAGTGCTGCTGTCGGGTACCACCAGTCAGCGGTCCGTGCAGTATGGCGGCAAGAACAAGGTGGCTTATTTTGCTGTCGATAACTCCCGTGTCGAACCCCGCCGGACGGTGGTGAAGACCGAGAACTGCAACAGTTGCCACCAGTCGCTCTCATTGCATGGCGAAAACCGCAACGAGATTGAGATGTGCGTGCTGTGCCACAACCCCTCGCAGACCGATGCGGCCCGGCGGCCAGTGGCCACGGTACTCGCGGAGCGGGCCAAGCCCAATCAGTCAGTGGACTTCAACCTGATGGTGCACAAGATCCACACCGGCGAAGAACTGAAGGCGGCCGGACGCAGCTATACAGTCATCGGCTTTGGCGGTTCCGTGAACGACTTTACCGAAGTGCGCTACCCGGCCTTCGCGCCCAACGGCCGTCCCGGGGACAAGCGCAACTGCGCCATGTGCCACGTGGCCAATAGTCACGAGAACCTGACCCGGATGATCCACGATGTCATTGATCCGCAGGGATTGATCAATCCAGTGAAGCCCGTCACCGCGGCGTGCACTGGTTGCCACATCTCGACGGCGGCGGCGTCGCACGCTCTCAATAACACCTCGTCGCTCGGCGAAAGCTGTCTCACCTGCCATAAAGCGGGTGCGGAATTCTCGGTCGCCAAAGAGCATGCCCAGTATTAGGCGCAGTCTCGTCACGCTCGTGATCGCGGTGGGTGCTTGGGCGGGGCAGAAGCCCGCTCAAGCCCCAGCCAAAGCGGCGGCGCCCGTGGAGAAGCCCACGCTGGTTGGGTCTGAGACTTGCCAGGCCTGCCACGAAGACATCTACACGGCGTTTCAGAAGAGCCGCCACCAGAGTGTAGAGACGGACAAGAAGCGCGGCTGGGCGGGCAATGGTTGCGAATCCTGTCACGGCCCGGCCAGCAAGCATGTCGAAACGGCGTCGGCCGACGAGATCCGGAATCCGTTGAAGCTGACGGCGGCCCTGGCGGACAAGGGCTGCCTCACTTGCCATCTCAACCAACCCACGCATTCCGGGCGTCTTCAAGGTGGGCATGCCCGCAGTCAAGTGGCCTGCACCAGTTGCCATTCAGTCCACAAGGCGGAGCCGGAAGCATTGCGGGCCAAGAAGATCGCCACCATCAACACGCAATGCGCCAGTTGTCACCAGGGCGTCTGGGCGCAATTCGCCCGGCCGCACTCGCACCAACTGAAGCAAGGGGCCATGTCCTGCACGGACTGCCACAACCCGCACGGCAATCAACTGGCCAAGCAGGTTCAGACCTTCGCCTCCAATGAGCCGGGATGCCTGGGTTGCCACACCAACACCCGCGGACCCTTCACGTTTGAGCATGCACCGATGCGGCAGACCGGTTGCGCCACCTGCCATGAAGTCCACGGCTCCGCCAACCCTCGCATGTTGACCCGGCACGAGGTGCGGTTCGTCTGTCTCGAATGCCACGCCAACGTGGGTTCGCTCACCAGTTCTGCTCCAGTGAACTCGGGCTCGGGCGTCGTGCCGCCGTCGTTCCATGACCTGCGGTCCACGCGCTTCCAGAACTGCACGCTGTGCCACCAGAAGATCCATGGCAGTCATGCCGATCGGAACTACCTGCGATGAGACGCCTTCCTCAGTTGTGGTTCGGCCTCGCGTTCGCCCTCGGCTGCTTTGCCCAGGCGACAGCGGAGAAGCCCGCCGATCAAACAAAGGCCGAAGTTCCCGCCGCCACAGCCAGTGCGGCAGCCAGCGAAGCCAAGCCCGCCGCAGCCGCTGAGTCTCCTGTGCCGGATGGGGAATCCTGGCTGACCGGGTCGATCGACTTTGGCTATCGCTGGCGCACCGACATCGCCGGCAATCCCAACGTCTACCGCAGCATCGTCAACCTGGGCTCCGGCCCCAAGCTGCTGGGTACGGACTTCAAGATCACCGACCCCAAGCACCGGCTCTTCGACACGCTCGAAACCCGCGCCTACACTTGGGGCGGTGAACCTTACCAGACGCTCCAGGTGAATATCCGCAAGCAGGGCGTCTACGACCTGAATGGCGCCTATCGCGACTTTGCCTATTTCAACAACCTGCCCTCGTTCGCCAATCCGCTGCTCTCCCGCGGCATCTACCAAAGCCAGCGGGCATTTGATCTGCGGCGCAAGCTGAGTTCGTTTCAGCTGGACATGCGGCCGGGTTCGCGGTTCATCCCCTACGTTGCTTTTGAGCGGGCTTCTGGTTTCGGCAATGGTGTCACCACACTGGTCAGCGATGCCAACGAGTATGCCGTGCCGACGCGCCTGGATGAGGTGATGAATAACTTCCGCGCCGGTGGCCGCCTTGAGTTACGCCGCTTCCACGCCACCATCGAACAGGGCGGCACCACCTTTGATGACCGCCAGAACGTCTTTGAGACGCAGCTCAACTCGGGCAACCGGACCCTGCCGTACCTGGGCCAGACACTCGGGTTGCGCAACATGCTGGCCACCTATGGCGTGAATGGCACCTCGTATTACAGCAAAGCGCTTTTCTCGGCTCAGGCCGCCTCCTGGCTGGATCTCTACGGCCAGTACCTATACAGCCGGCCGGAAAGCACCCTCAGCTTCAATCAGAGCGTGACCGGTAACAATGTCGTGAGCAGCCAATTGCTCTTCTACACGCAGCAGCAGTATCTGGTCTCCTCCTTCGCGCGCCTGCCCCATACCTCTGGCAGCTTTGGCGCGGAGTTGCGGCCCTTCTCCCGCTTACGCTTGGTTTCCAGTTGGCTCACCGATCGCGTCAGCGTCACTGGCGCGGCGCGTACCAATGAGCGTCTGACGACGGCCAGTGGTGTCACCCCGCTCGGCGTCGCGGTCACCAGCGGCCTGACCAACAACTACAGCCAGGCTGAAGTGATGGCGCTGTATGACGTCACCCGCAAGATCAACCTGCGCGGCGGCTACCGGCGCGTCTGGTCCGATGCGCGGCAGTTCGTGCTGCCGCAAACTGGTCTGCCGGGCACCGACGCCAGCTATCTCCGCCGCGATGTAGCCCTGGGTGGGGCGACGTGGCGGCCCTTCTCGAAGCTCTCGCTGAACGCCGATGCGGAGGTGGCGCGGAGCGGACAAGCCTACTTCCGGACCAGCCTCTACGACTACCAGCGATTGAGTGCCCGGGCCCGCTATCAGCTGCTCAAAGAACTGCACCTGTCCGGCGATTTCTGGTGGTTGAACAATCAGAATCCGACTCCTGCCTCCGGCTGGGACTTCAACGGTCAGCGGCTCACCACGGCTCTGCTGTGGACCCCGAAGGGCGGCAAGTGGGTCAGCCTCCAGGGTGACTATACGCGCGCCACACTCCGCTCCGACATCAGCTTCCTGGTGCCGCAACAGTTCACCCGGGAATGGTCGCGCTATCGCGATAATGCGCACATCATCTCGGCCTTGGCGGAAATGAACTTGCCGCACAAGGTGAAGCTGGCGGCGGGTGGGTCGATGTTTCTTTCTTCCGGCAGCCGGCCGACGGACTTCTATCAGCCCCGAGGCCGGCTCTCCGTGCCCATCTACCGGGGCCTCGCCTGGATCTCTGAGTGGCGCTACGACGGCTATGGGGAACCGTTCTATCAATACGAGGGTTTCCGTACGCACCTGATCACCACCGGACTGCGGGTAACCAGATAGGACTTTGCACTATGTGCCACGTAATTGCCTTAGGACTCCTTGCCGCTGGTGCCCTGTGGGCGCAGGCCCCGCCCACTCCGCTTTCCGGCAGTGCGGCACGCGGCGGATTGTTTTTTGAGCGCAACGGCTGCGCCAAGTGCCATAGCGTGAATGCCGTCGGGGGCAAGACCGCCCCGGACCTGGGCACCGGTTTGGCGCGCGGCTACACACCGGCCCGGTTGGCGGCCACTTTGTGGAATCACGCCCCTGTCATGTGGAGCGCCATGGCTGACCAGTCGATGGGCTTCCCGCGGGTGAATGAATCAGACGCCGCCGACTTGTTTGCCTACTTTGTCCTGGCCCGGTACTTTGAGCGTCCCGGTGACGCCGGCCGGGGCAAAGCCGCCTTCGCCGCGCGTCAGTGCCAGCAATGCCACGGCATCACCGAATCGTCGTTTCCGGGAGCCAAGCCCGTCAAGGATTGGACTTCACTCGGCAGCCCGGTGGGACTGGTAGAGGCGATGTGGAACCACGCCGGGCAGATGAAGGACGCCTTTGCCAGCCGCCAGTGGAAATGGTCGGCGCTGACCTCCGCTGAGCTGGGCGATATCCAGGTCTACCTGCGTAATCTGCCGGCCACGCGAAGCGCCGCTAAGCGCGACATGATTGCCGCCGGTTCCACCGGGCAGAGCCTGTTTGACAGTAAAGGTTGCGCCAAGTGTCACACCGGCTCACTGGAACTGGCACCTCGACTTCGTGGAAAGACCCTCACCGATGTCGCGGTTTCGATGTGGAACCATGCGCCGCAGATGTCGGGTGCCGCCATCCGGTTTCAGCCGGGTGAGATGTCGGATCTGCTCAGTTACCTCTGGGCGCAACGCTTCTTTGATGAGCCCGGCGACGCCTCCAGTGGTGAA
>JBIKMK010000316.1:0-5371 GCA_044359315.1 Bryobacteraceae bacterium
CGGCTCGCTCCAGCCGCTCGATCACTGCGTTCGCTTCCTCGCGCAGTGCCGACCCCGGACTTGTCAGCGCGACGTGGCGCTTGTTGCGGCGGAACAGCTCAACGCCCAGTTCATACTCCAGCTGCTTGATGTGGCGGGTGAGCGTGGGTTGAGAGACATGCAGTGTGTCCGCCGCGCGGCGGAAGTGCAGTTCGCGCGCGACGGCCAGAAAGCAGCGCAGTTGTCGTATCTCGAGAAGTGGCAGCACTTGAGGTCCTCCGGGGGAGTCGAGGATTTCCACTGGTTGGGACTGCGATCCGGCTAGCGGCCGAACATCCGGTTCAGCAGTCCCTTTTCACTGGTTGCTGGCTTCGGCTCAGGTGGAGTCTCATGCCGCGCTGGGATGACTGGCTCCTCCATCGAAGCGAAGGGTCGAACGTCGAGCTTGTTCTGATGCTCCGTTGCCCGCGCGCCGAGCTCGGTCTCGCCACGGATGTAGTTCCCTTGCATCAACCGGGCGGCCTCTTCCGCCGAGGCAGTTTGAATCGCCCGCGCAGCTTCACGGCGCCGCCGATGCCATGCCGAGTAGTTCGTTTGCAGATCCGGTGCCGATGGCAGATTGTGAATCTCGGGCGCGAAGGACTCCACATCACCGCGACGGATGGGGATCAGCATGCACATCGGATCTTCACGATCAAACTTGATCTTCTGGCCAGGCCTCGTGATCTTCCAGTTCATCGTAAACGGGTAGGGCAACCAGTCCGTCTCGATCACACCATCCAGCGGCACGATGGCGTCCTTGAAATAGTTGGCCGGGCCGCGCGCCAGCAGGTTGAATCCCGGTGCGGTTTGGAACAGGTAGGGAATGGTCCAAGTCAGAATGCCGAAGCCGAACATCGACGACACGTAGGTAAGCGGGCCACCATGCTTCGACTTCAATCGCAGTCCGTCTACTTGTGGCTTCCCGTTCCACTCCACCTCAAACTCTTCTTCGTTCATGATGAACCAGCCGGTCTGATTGGCGATCCGCAGCGGCAGGCAGCGATTGGCCCAGCCTTGCGTGGTGAAGTCCATCCAGAAACGGTCTGGCGACGCCGGGACGATGCGCGGATAGATCGCTTTCGCGGGCGCCCGGCCAAACATCTCCGCCAGGTCAATTCGATGAGCTTTGATGGAACGGCGCGGGGAGTCGTCGCCAGCGGCCTGAAGGGGAACGTGAGAATTGTTTGTCATGATTTCCTCGTTTCAAAGACCAGTCGCATAAACCGCTGTGGAGCGCGGTGGGGTTGGGAGAGAAGTTCATGCAGGACGCAATCCAGGCTCATCAGCCGTTGTTCCAGGCCAACCGCCGGTTGTTGTTGAGGCATTGGCACCGTGGCGAGTGACGGCAATTGCAGTCCGGTCAGCCAGCACGCATTCAGAACACCGCACGCCATCATCAGCGCCAGGTTCAGAAGCGGGAGCAACTCTTGACCTTTGGTGACCAACGCCACCACTTGAACGCCGACCTGGACGAACATCAGCGAAGCAAGCAAGCGCGCATGAATTTGTGTGTTCCGGTCCAGCGGGACTTTCATCACACGCAGCCCCCGCAGCATCAACGTCAAGTAGAGGCCCGTCCCCAGCATCACCGCGCGTTGCAACTCCAGAAACACAAATGCCCGGCACTGGAAGTCCGCACAACTCCACTTCGGGTACGTGAAGGGGATGGCGATCAGAGCAGCCAGCATCGCGCACCCAATCGCTGCCCGCCGTGAGCTGCGGATTAGTGCGGGCAATCCGCTGTTGGTTCTGTATACTGCTCTAAAGACCTCCCGCGCCGCCAGCGAGAGGACGAGCAAGTCCAGTGGACGGGAGTACAAGTAGATGTTGCAGTACTCGGCGGAAGTCGTGCTGATGAAGAAGCTAAGGCAGCCGAACCCCGCTGCCATGCCCCGGTCCAGCAAGAAGACGGGGAACCGAGTCCAGAGGCCAAGTTGGGTCATCCGGGTGATGACCGCGCAGACCACCAGTAGGTTGATTTGCCAAGCCAGATCCGCCACAGTTTGCCAAGTCATACAGCACTCCGTTGCCCAGTGGGTGGCGGCCTGGGGGCAATATTGGGAGCTTGCCATGCGTTGGGAAGCAAGTCAAGTATATTTTTTCATGCGTACGGACGCATTGTGCGTTTCTGAACGCGAGGAGGCACGACTTGCCCGCTAAGAAACACTCGCCGCCGCCCGACGAGTTCTTGCCGATTTGGTTCAAATTGAAGCCGAGTTTCTACACTCGCTTGAAGAGCATAGCCACCAATACAGGTGTCACCATGCCCGAGGCGCTGGTGGCCGCGCTCCGGCAATATGAGCAGAGCCTGAAGGCAAAACCGACGAACGGCACGGGCATAAACGGCGTTGGTACGAATGGACATGAGGCCGGTTCACCCGCAGCGCTCTCCGAGCTGCGGTGGCGCAATGTCCCGGCGGAAGAACGGCAAAAGATTGCTCGCGATTTGGCGGAGAAGCGATGGGCAAAAAAGAGAATTCCGAAAGCGAAGTAGATCCGCCGGAACCTCGTCCGCCCTCTGCCGTTGAGGCGGAGGAGCAGTGGCGAACCCGGCTGGCGCAGATCCCGCTGGCCTTCGCGCGGATGACGCTCTGTGCCCGCCACCGCGGTGCGGACGAGCGCTACTTCGATGCTTGGTTGGCCGAGCGCTCGTCACCTGACGAGTGCCACCGCATTATCCACCGATGCCACCAGGGGGCCTTTGCTGAGTGGTTGGTGCTGCCGATGAAGAAGCGCGTGTACGACTTGAAACAGTATTTGCTGACATGCTCCACCGACGTGATCTCGGCACCAGAGCTGTCGGTGAGCTGGGTCCGCTTCTGCCGCGACCTGGTGCCATCGCAGACGTCCCATCGGGACTTGGAATACTTCACCGGTCAAGCTGAGACCGTGCTGCAGATCCTACGAAATGCCCACCGGCGCCGCCATGGATCGGCGTAGTGCAGTCATCGAGGTAAGAAGCCCGCTCGATTGCTTCGCCTTCGGCATCGCTTTGCGTAGCAGTCGCAGCAAAAGCCCCACGCGTCCGGCAACATCTGGGAGCGGGAGCACCGCTTCTAACCACAGCCGAAAGTGCACCTGCCGCCGCACCCGGCGCAGATTATCCTCCATGTCCGACAACAACCGCGCCAGCTTCTCATCGCCTAACGCTGACGAGCGGGCCTCCTCATAGAGCCGCTCGAAATCGGCCTCGAGGTCAAGCAGGTACCCCCGCATCACTCGCCGCCGCAGATCCCGATATGACCGCCCAATGTCCCGTGAATACCCATCCTCCGCCGCCAGGACATCGAGGTCTTCATCGGAGTCGAGCATCTGCAGCAGCGGCCGATACGCCGCCAGATAGTTGACCTGCCCGTTCGCCTCAGCACCTTCTGCCATCGCCCAAGCATAAACAACTCCACCCACTTTGCAAATACCCCAAACCCGACTTTCGGCACTCCGGTGATTCATCTTTGGCATCACTGGCCATGAGGAAAGCATTGGACACTGGCAGGCTTCCAGCCAACAATCGAGACAAGACCGCTGTAAACAGCACCCTCCCGAAGGTCGCTTCGGGCTCAAGGCGGCCAACAAACAGGAAACACAAGGGTTGAGAGCGAAAGGAGGCACGGACATGCTACTGAACACTCCTCCCCCAGTTCAGAGCGCATTGCTCGAACATAGGCTGCTAAAGGCAACCGAAGTGCAGCGCATTTTGGGCCTGAGCCGCGGGAATGTCTATCGACTCATGAAGGATGAGATTCTGCCGACGGTCCGAATCCGCGGCGCCATCCGAGTGCCTTATCGCGATCTCGTTCTTTGGCTCGAGTCCCACAAGAAACCCGGCCCGAAACAGCCTACCCGCTGATTATTTGCTGACATGAGCGTCTATGCTCAGTTCAAGAGGTACAGCGATCCATGAAGGCTTTCAAAGTTCGGCGCGGAAGCAAGGACTATTACCGTGTGGACCTGCCCAAGGAGCTGTTCACGTCGGGCAAGCGTTGTTCGGTGATGGCACAGACACGGCGAGAAGCCCTGGCAAAGGCACAGGACCTGATTGAACGAAGACGCAAGGGCCTTGACCACGAGGGCAACAAGACGTTGCTGTCCGATTTCCTGAAACGCTTCCTCGACTACTACGAAACCGACGGCGGGGTGGCCTCCCGAACCTGGCAGGACTACCGGTATCACATCGACAAGAACATCACGCCAGTGATCGGCGGCATCGCGCTGGGCAACCTCAAGCCGGTGGACGTGGATCAATGGCTGAAGAGCCTTCGCGATCGTGGGCTGGGCAATCGAACGGTTGAGTATGCGCAAGCGGTCTTGCGGCGGGCGCTTCAGTTCGCGGTGGAATGGGAGATTCTTGACCGAAACCCCGCGGGTGCCCGGTTTCGAGCGGCTAAGCGAAAGCGTGCAGTGACAACGAGCGGCGAGAAGATTCGGTTCTTGTCGCCGGAGCAGGCGCGAGCTTTCCTTGAAGCCGTTCGGGGAGACCGTCACGAAGCCCTTTACACGCTGGGCCTCACGACCGGATTGCGGCCGGAGGAGGCATACGGACTCCGTTGGCAAGACATCGACCTTCCAAACCAGCGGCTCACGGTCAACCAGGTTCTTGCCAAGACTCGGCGCCGGAAGGGCGAGGATGTCCCACGTTTTCACTTCGGCCCCCCGAAAACAGAACGGAGCCGGCGCACCATCGATTTTCCGGAGTTCGTGGCCCATCTACTGAAGGCGGAACGCCGGATCGTCCAGGAGAACCGCGCCCTGGCTGGAGATCGCTGGACAGAGAATGACCTGGTGTTTCCATCCCAGGTCGGCACGGTGCTCGAAGAGCGCAATGTGCTGCGGCGCTTCCAGACGATCTGCGAGAGCAACGGTCTGCCGAAGCTCAGGCTTTACGATCTCCGGCACACCCATGCCTCCCTGCTGATCAACGAAGGCGTCCACCCGAAGAAGATCGCGGAACGGCTCGGTCACGCGGGGATCAAGCTGACCATGGACACCTACGGCCACCTGTTCGAGGGCAGCGATCGCGATTCGGCGGAAAAGATGGAGAAGCTCTTTGGCGGCGCGGGCAAGCCGTCGAGAGCGCCGTTCCTGCTGACAAAAAAGAATTCGAACCCATTTGCTGACAAAACTGCTGACATGAACGAAAAAACCCGCCGGCGGCGGGCTTCTAAGTGATTGATTCTATTCTGGAGCCACCCGCGAGAGTCGAACTCGCGACCTGCTGATTACGAATCAGCTGCTCTACCAACTGAGCTAGGGTGGCCCGCCTTAATCAGTATAAACTCTAGAGTTCACGGATCTCAACCATGCCTACTGGAGCCGAGCTTTTTGTTCAGACACTTCAATCGTTGGGGATTGG
>JBIKMK010000317.1:0-5370 GCA_044359315.1 Bryobacteraceae bacterium
TGGCATTACGTCCGCCAACTTGGGGTACTTGGCAATGGCGGTAGGGAGTGTCGCCGCCTTCACCCTCTCAGGCCAATTATCGACCATGAGCGTAGCGCCGGGCACCATTGCCCTCCGACAAGTGGCTCGGGCTCACCTTCGGCAGGCGAAATTCCTGATGCCGGCGACATTGCTGAACCTGCTGGTCTTCTACTCTCCAACGTTCGCCGTGTCCGGAATCTTAGGTCTAAAGGAGAATGCGCTTCTACGGTCCGCACAAACGGTCTCGATGCCGCTGGGCCAACTTATCTTATCTCTCCATGTGCTGTTCATTCCGAAGTTGGCGAAAGACTATAGTGTCGATCAAAGGCGGTTCCGGCGAAACGCCGGGCTACTCCTCGGTTCCGTCAGCGCTGCCGCCCTGTTCAGTGCGGTGATGATTACGCTATTTGGCGGCATGCTCTATCGAGTCATTTTCCCTCCCTCTTTTCAGCCATTTAGCTATGTTGCGGTATGGCTGAGTTGGGCCGTTGTGGCAACTTCCCTGTACACCACCGCGCACGCCGTATTGAGCGTATGTAGGAAGTTCCCAGCGTCACTCGCTATGGCCGTGGCGACCGCGCTTGTCACGCTGGTATGTGTGACACCTCTCATCAAGTCCTTCGGGCTTCAAGGCGTGGCATTGGTGATGGTAGTCGCTCAAGTGTCAGGGCTATGTACCGCAGCCCTGGTGGTCGCTAGTACCCGGGGTGATGGCGCGAAAATCGCTGGACCGGCGGAGGTGACCTCGTGACGCGACTGGCTCTATCCACATTGTGCGAAAGCCCGGGTCGCCGTACCGGCCTGACCACTCTGTTTCAGGAGTTGGTGTGGAAAGCACGTCAACAATTCCCGTCGGTGGAGTGGGATGTTTTCGCGCCCCAGGGGGGTGGGTTTGTGGCCGGCGAAGGCGTGGCCATGCATGAGCTCTCCGCCGCGAGTCAGCACCAAGTGGCGCGGGTGGCGATGGATCATTTGTGGGTGCCGTTCGCGGCCAAGCAGCGGGGGTGCTCCGCGCTGATCACGGTGGGCTTTACGCCCTTCGGCCCATTGCCCAATGCGGTGCACATCCTCACCATGCACCACCTGGATGCTCAGAATGGTGTCACCGGTCTACGCGCTGCTTACCGGCGGCAGGCCACTGACAACGCTCTGCGGAAGGCTCGTCTGGTGATCACCAACTCGCAGACGGCGGCCGATGAACTGCGGCGCTACTATCCGGCGGTAGAGAAGCGGCTGTTGGTGAGCTATGAGGGGGTCCAGCATGAGACCTTCCACCGCGAGTCTGCGCCGGGCGAGGCGGAGTCGCTGTATGCGGCGTTGGGCTTGTTGCCCGGCTACATTCTGTGGGTTTCGAATTTCTACCCCTACAAACAGCTGGACCTGATGATCAAGGCCTACGCTCGCTTGGACGCTGACGTGCGCCAGCGCCATCCGCTGGTGCTGGTGGGCGGGGACTGGGCGGGCACGAAGGCAGCGGCTCTGGAACTGGCGGAAACGTTGGGCGTGACCGGGCAGATCAAAATGCTGGGTTGGGTGGACGACCGCTGGATTGCTCCTCTCTACCGCCATGCGGCCTTGCATTGCCTCGCCAGCCGGGCGGAGACGTTCGGGCGCAGCGTGCTGGAAGCCATGGCCTCGGGCACCCCGTGCGTGGTGAATGATCTTCCGATCATGCGGGAGGTGACCGCCGGGGCGGCCGTGGTGGTGGACTATCGGGATTCAGCAGCGACGGCGAGTGCGATCGAACACACCTTGACCGATCAGACTGCTCGCCAAGTATTGATTGAGCGCGGCCTGTTGCGCGCCCAGGAATTTAGTATGCACCGGCTGGTGCGAGAAAGGATGGAGGCAATCCTCACCCGCGTGATATGAAGGCTCTAGTAACTGGAGTGGCTGGATTTATCGGCAGCAATCTGGCCGATACGCTGTTGGCCCGTGGATGGACGGTGACCGGACTGGATAATTTCTCCACCGGGAGACGGCGATTTCTGGAGGGGGCGCTGCGTCAGCCGCAGTTCCGGCTGGTGGAGGCGGAGTTGCTGGACTTGGCTCCGCACCACGAGCATTTCCGCGGCGTGGACGTGGTGTTCCACTTAGCCGCAAACGCGGATGTGCGCTTTGGCCCGGACCATCCGCGCCGCGATCTGGAACAGAATACGATTGCCACGGCGAATGTTCTGGAGGCGATGCGGATTGAGGGGGTGAAGACGATCTGCTTCTCCTCGACCGGATCAGTCTATGGCGAGACGGAAGTGGTGCCCACGCCAGAGAATGCTCCGTTCCCGGTGCAAACCTCGCTTTATGGGGCATCGAAAGTGGCCGCCGAGGGCCTGATTGCGGCCTACTGCGAAGCCTTTGGCATGCGAGGCTGTGTCTACCGGTTCGTGTCCGTGCTGGGCGAACGCTATACGCACGGTCATGTCATCGATTTTCTCCGCAAGCTCCGTCAGGATCCGACTCGTTTGCCTGTTCTGGGCAATGGCCGCCAGCGGAAGTCCTACCTATATGTGGGGGACTGTGTGGAAGGTGTTTTGACTGGACTGGAGCGTGGTTCCGGCCGCTATAACGTCTTCAATTTAGGCACCGACGAGTACTGCGAGGTGAACGACTCCATCCGCGTGATTTCAGAGCATCTGGGCGTGCAGCCGGTGATCGAATACGGCGGCGGGGACCGCGGCTGGGTGGGTGACAATCCATTCATCTATCTCGACTGTTCGCGGATTCGCGCGCTGGGCTGGCGGCCCCAGCTGACGATAGCGGAGGGGGTCCAGCGGACGATCGAGTATCTGCAGGCCAATCCTTCCCTGCTTGAACCGGAGGACGCCCAATGACGCCGGGTCTTCTGGCGGACAAGGTGGTGGTGATTACCGGGGCCAGCCAAGGCTTCGGGTTGGCGCTGGCTCGGCTGTGTCTGGCGGCTGGGGCCAAGGTGTTGATTTGTAGCCGCACCGAGTCTGACTTGGTGGCGGCTGCGGGTGAACTGGAGAAGGAATGGCCCGGGCGAGTTTACTCACAGCGCTGCGACATTTCATCCGAAGCAGACGTTCTCGATTTAGCTGCCACTGCTGAGCGCCTTTTCGGTCACATCGACGCGCTGGTCTGCAACGCCGCGATTCAGGGGCCGATTGGACCTTTCCATCAGACGGCATGGTCGGAGTGGGTTCGCGCGATTGAGGTGAACCTGTTGGGCACCGCGCACTGCTGCCATACCTTCATCCCGCTTCTGCTGAAGTCTCCCAAGGGGAAGATCCTGATGCTTTCGGGCGGCGGTGCCACCAAGTCCCGGCCATTTCTCAGTGCGTATGCGGCTTCGAAGGTGGCGATTGTCCGGTTCGGTGAAACGCTGGCCGACGAGCTGAAACCCGCCGGGATCGACGTCAATGTGATCGCGCCAGGTGCCATGAACACGCGGCTGCTGGATGAGCTACTGGCGTCTGGGCCGGGCCAACTGGGGCCCGACGAATACCGCGAGGTGCTGCGGCAACAGGCAAATGGCGGAACCCCTCCCGAATTAGGCGCTGAAATGTGCATTCATCTGCTATCCTCCGCGGGCGATCGCGTGACCGGGCGTCTGTTTAGTGCCCCCTGGGACCCATGGCGATATTTGGGGGACTTTAAGGAAGAGCTCGCTACCACTGATGTCTACAAGCTCCGCCGCATCGTTCCGGCGGAGCGGGGATATGCTTGGGAAGAAATGAGCAACACAGGAGGCAAATCGTGAGCAACCTGAGAGTGGCAATTGTCGGATGCGGCTTCATCGGGCAGAAGCGGGCGAGATCCATGCCCGGTGCCACCTTGACCGTGTGTTGCGACCCGAATGTGGAACGCGCCCACCAAGTCGCACGACCCAGCGGCGCGGCCGTGACGACATCCTGGCGGGAAGCGGCCACCAGTCCGGACGCCGATGTGGTGGTGGTGGCCACAACACACGATATGCTGGCCCCCATCGCCACGGCGGCGGCGGCGGCGGGCAAGCATGTATTGGTTGAGAAGCCCGCAGCCCGGCGATCCGCCGAACTGGAGGCCTTGGCGGCGGCAGCCTTGGCCAGCGGCGTCATGGTCAGAATTGGCTTCAACCACCGTTATCACCCTGCACTACAGAAGGCCAAAGAGATTGCCGATACCGGGTGCCTGGGGGAATTGATGTTCGTACGCGGGCGTTATGGCCATGGCGGGAGACCAGGATACGACCGGGAGTGGCGGGCTGATCCTAATCTTTCCGGCGGCGGCGAGGCAATCGACCAGGGAGTGCACTTGGTCGATCTGGCCCGTTGGTTCCTGGGAGACTTTTCCGACGTGCAGGGGTACGCGGCGACCTATTTCTGGGATATGCCGGTTGAGGACAATGCGTTCTTCTTACTACGAACGGCGACGGGACAGACAGCCTTTCTGCATGCCAGCTGGACCGAATGGAAGAACACCTTCAGCCTGGAAGTGGCCGGTCGCTTGGGTAAGTTGGAGTTGACCGGCTTGGGCGGTAGTTATGGGACAGAACGGGTCGCTCATTACCAGATGACACCGGAGATGGGCCCTCCTCCAACCTTCATTTACGAGTATCCGATGGCTGATACATCGTGGGAGCAGGAGTGGCGGGAGTTCGCGGAGGACATCCGCAGTGGTCGCCAGCCGAGACCTGGTATTGCCGATGCCGCGGCCGCCTTGGCGGTGGTTGAAGGTGTTTACCGACAGAGCGGCCGCCTGATCGAATTGCCGCCGCCCGCAGGAGTCGCACTGTGATTATTACTAGAAGTCCCTTACGAATCTCCCTCGGGGGAGGCGGGACCGATCTCCCGTCGTACTATCAGAAGCATGGCGGTTTTCTGATTGCCGCCGCGATCGATAAATATGTCTATATAACGATCCACCGCACCTTCTTCGAATCCATCCTGCTGAAATACTCCGAGATGGAAAAGGTGGCCACCGTGGACGAGATTCGCCACCCGTTAATCCGTGAAGCGCTATTGATGTCGGGAGGCCCCAACAAGGCGATCGAGATCGCATCGATGTCGGACATCCCGGCCGGGACCGGATTGGGTTCATCGGGCAGCTTTACCACTGCGCTCTTATACGCCCTGTATGCGCTGAAGCGCGAAACCATTAGCAAGAGAGATGTCGCGGAGGCCGCCTGCAGGATTGAGATTGAGCGCCTGGGTGAGTCCGTCGGAAAGCAGGATCAGTACATATCCGCTTTTGGGGGGATCACATCCTTCCGGTTTGATCCTGATGGACAGGTGCACGTTGCTCCGGTACGGCTTAAGGCTGAAACCCTGAGCAATCTGGAGCAGAACCTGACGCTCTTCTTCACGGGCTTTTCCCGTTCGGCCTCGGCCATGCTGAAAGACCAGGATA
>JBIKMK010000010.1:0-17831 GCA_044359315.1 Bryobacteraceae bacterium
CGCCGCTTACTGCGCGATGTGCAGCAAGAGTATCTGGAGTTCTCCCGGCCGCCTTATGCCGTGGACCCGTTCGATGAGCAGTTAGTGAAGCTGGCCCGGCAGCGCGGGGTCCGGTGCCGCTTGCTGGTGGAAGCCGGCACGCTCGATGAGCCGCACCGCCTCCGGTTGGCTGAGTACGCGGCGGTGGGCGTCGAGGTCCGCGAGACGGCCGTCCTGCCCTTGAAGTTGGCCCTGTTTGATGGGGTCCAGGGTCTGGTGGCGCTGCTGGACCCGGTGTTGACCAAGCCCAGTTGGACCTCCATCATCTTTGACCATCGCGGCTTCGGCGAAGCGATGAAGGGTCTGTTTGAGGCCCATTGGCTGAAGGCCGGCCCCCAGATTCCGCCCGAGCCGGATCGGTAGCGGGTCCGGTCTCAGGTCCGCCTGGAAGCCGCCCGTTACAATAGGGCTAATGGGACGTTTGCTTCTCCTTCTTGCAGCGATTGAATGGGCGACGATGTGCGCCTGGGCACAGTCGCCCCTGGCGACAGTGACGGGTCTGGCTAAAGACCCCAGCGGCGCGGCCGTGCCCGGCGCAACCGTGAAGTTAACCAACGAGGCCACCGGAGTGGAACGGCAACTCTCCACCAATGAAGCCGGTGCCTACACCTTCGCCAACATTCAGCCGGGCCGTTATCGTTTGGAGGCCTCCGCCAAGGGCTTCCGCGACCTCGCCGTCACGGCGCTGGAGGCGGCCGCCTATCGCACGGTCCGCCAGGACCTGCCTTTCACCGTGTCCGATGTCGGCACGCAGGTATCGGTCACCGCCAGCGGTGCCATCGTGACGGAGACGCCGTCGGTGGCCGTTTCCCTCAATGCGCGCCAATTGCTGGAACTACCAACGAACCTCCGCAGCGTCTACAACAACTCTGGCGATTCCGGCCTGATGGCGCAGATCATGCCGTTGACCATTCCCGGCGTGCTGCAAGTGGGCGCGGGCGCGGCCTGGATCACTCCCGGTGCGGGCGCCAATTCGGTGAAGGTGAAGGTGGACGGCATCGAGACCAACTTCGGCAACTTTGGCACGGCCGACCCGGTCTCGCAGCCCTCCATGGAATCGGTGGAGGAGTTCACCGCCAACATCATGACCAACCGTGCCGAATTCGGCGGCATGGGCGCGATCACCTCGGTCACCAAATCCGGCAATAACGGCCTACATGGCGGCATCTTCTGGTTTGGCCGCAACTCCGCGCTTGATGCTCGCAACACGTTCTCGACCGCCAAGCCCTTCCAGAACATCCACAACTATGGCGGCACGCTCTCCGGCCCGGTGAAGAAGGATAAGACCTTCTTCTACGTCAACTTTGACGGCATTCGCGGCTCTCGCGCGTATCTGTTTTCACCGAATGTGCCGACGCTTGCGATGCGGGACGGCGATTTCACCGGTGCCGCCGCGCTGCGCAATCCTTTCCCCGGCCAGAACCCGTTTCAAGGCAACCGGATCCTGCCGCAGTTTTTGAGCCCGCAGGCATTGCGCGCGCAGGAGCAGTTCTTCCCGCTGCCCAACTTTGGCGCCGCCAACCTGACCGCCGCCAACTACCGCGCCGCCTTCAATGGACCCGAAGAGCACCGCATCTTTGAAGTGCGCCTGGACCACAACTGGTCCTCCAAGCACCAGAGCTTCGCCCGCTATCAGTACAAGAACTCCGACTACATGATCCCCGGCGCGCGCACCGCGCTACCGCCGCAAAGCGTGGGCACGTCGTCGAACTGGCGGACGGTGAATTTCTTTACTTTGGGCGATGTCTTGAACCTGTCACCCACGCTGGTGAATGAGTTCCGCGCCGGTGGTCTGGCGCTCGGCTCAAAGTCCGATGCGGACCTGCGCGGTCAAACGGCGCTCACCAGGCTGGGTATCACCGGCTTGCCGGACCGGACCGGGATTAGGGGGCTGCCGGTGATCACTATCACGGGCCTTTCCGCCACCGGCCAGAGCCTGCTGAATCCCGTCAATGATGGACATTGGCAGGTCTCCGACAACCTGACCTGGGTGAAGGGCCGTCACACCATCAAGACCGGCTTTGAGGTGGTCCACTGGTTCGTCAACCGGTACTTGACCACCGCCGCTGGCCTGTTTGGGGCGTACGATTTTACGCCGCGTTACACCGGCAACGCCTACGCCGACTTCCTGCTGGGTTTGCCCACCACGGTCACCCGTCTGGACCCGTTTCCGGTTCAATACAACCGCTGGACCGACTATGCCTTCTATATCCAGGACGATTGGAAAGTCTCCTCGCGCCTGACGTTGAGCTACGGCCTCCGCTATGAGTACAACCAGCCGGTGACCGCGCGCGATGGCAACATTTATTCGTTCGACCCGAAATCCGGCCGCGTCATCATTCCTGACAACAACGCCCGGCGCCTGTTCAGCCCCGCCTTCCCGGCCACGGTGCCCATCATCACGGCTGATTCCGTGGGCCTCCCCGCCAGCCTGCGCAAGGCAGACAAGAATAACTGGGCACCGCGCTTCGGCCTCAGTTATCAGCTCAACCCGAAGACGGTGATTCGCGCCGGGTGGGGCACTTATTGGGCGCATTACTCCGGTGTCATTGCCGCCGCGTTGGCCAGTGGCCCCTATGCCTTGACCAGCACGATCAACAATCCGCCCGCCGCGCCAGCCTACACGTTGGCTAACCCGTTCGGGTCCCCCTCCGCTCCGGGCACCATCAACCTGAACGGCATTGCGGGTGACCTTCGCAACTCCTACGCCATGCAGTACACCTTGACCGTCGAACGCGAACTGCTGCGCGATTTAGGTGTCCGGGTCAGCTACATCGGCTCCAAGGCGTCGCAGTTGCCCTACCAGCGCAACCTGAACCAGCCGGTTGCCTCCACCACACCCTTCACCGCCGCCCGGCGCCCGTATCCGCTCTACAACAATGTGATCTTTGCCGAGAACGGCGCCAACTCGCTCTATAGCGGCTTGCAGGTGCAGGTGAATAAGCGGTTCAGCCAAGGCCTGTCGTTTTCGTCGGCCTGGACCTGGGCCAAGCAACTCTCGGATGTGGATGACACCGGCAGTGCCGAGCTAAACACCACCATCGAAAACAGCTACGACCGCCGCCGCGATCGCGCGAACTCCTACAGCGTTCCCCGCCACCAATGGATGAACCAGATCCTCCATGAGCTGCCGTTCTTCAAGGCTCCGGGCCTGGCTCAGAAGGTGCTGGGCGGCTGGCAGACCAACGTCCTGATTAATGCCTCCACCGGCAACTTCCTGACGCCCGTCTTCGCCGGCAGTGACCCTTCGGGCACCAACACCATCGGCGGCCGCCCCGATGTTGCCGCCACCGTCGGCTACTCGAAGTCGCTCACCAACTGGTTTGATCGTACGGCCTTCACCGTCCCGCCCACCGGCTCCGGCCGCTTCGGCAACGCCGCCCGCAACAGCATCGTCGGCCCTGGCTACGTCATCTTCAACTTTGGCGTGATGAAGAACATCAAGATGGAACGCGCGGGCAACGTGCAGCTAGGCGCCTCGTTCCAGAACCTGCTCAACCACGTCAACTACGGCCAACCCAACATGACGGTGAACAACGTCAACGGCGGCGTCATCACCTCCACGCACATCTTCCCGCCTGCGGGCAGTGCGCGGACGGGGCAGTTGAGCTTGCGCTGGATGTTCTAGGCCTGCCTGCCGGCACCGCTTGGCGGACGAGATCAGAATGGCGAAGAGAAGGCCGCCGGACTGTTTCCGACACCGCCACGCTGGATCTCCGTCGCACCATCCTGGGAGAGGCCCCTCGTGCGGGATTTGCCATCAAGCGAATCCAGTTGGAGTGCTTCCTGCTAGAAAGTAAACCGGACGCCGGCTTGTACCAAGCGGGGGATACCGGGCAAAATTCCCCGGCTGCGATCCGCGATCGTCAGCCGGTCCGTCAGGTTCTTGGCGGTAAGAAAGAATGTTGATCGCCACGCTTCCACTGGCACATTCACAGCGGCGTTCCAAATCGCATTGCCGGGAACCAGCCCGCGCTGCCCATCCGCGGTGCCGGGAATCGTGTTTAGGTCATCGCCGAATTGGCGGCCCACGTAGACGTTCTCCAGGAAAGCGTTGAAGCCATTCGCATGGCTGTAGCCAACACTCGCGTTCAACATTCCTTTGGGCGCATAGGGCAAGCGATTCCCGGTGACGGAAACCGACGAGAAGCCGCTGACGCTACTCAGGCGCGGACCCACATAGCGCGCATCCGGCACCCACGTCCAGGCGCTGCGCAGGTCGATCGAATGGCGGGACGGGATCCAGCGTCGCGAATTCCAATTGCCGCCGAGTTCGAATCCCTGATGTAGCGTCTTGCCCGCATTGGTGAGCGTTGCGCCAACTCCGCCCGCCACGCTGGTGGGCACAATCTGATTCTCGAAGTCCATGCGGAAAAACGTCGCCTCCAGCCGCAGGTCATCCCGGGCCACCAGGCGCAGGCCCGCCTCGTAGTTCCAGCTCAGCTCGGCGTCGAGGTCTAGACTGGCTCCGGTGTTGTTGCTGATAATGTCCTCGACGCGTGGCGGCGCAAAGCCGCGATGCAGTCCCGTGAAGAAGGTCACTTTGCCGCCCAGTGTGTAAGCCCCGCTGATGCCAGGAATCCACTGCGTGAGCGTGGTGCCGCCTGAGATACCCGCCCCGGAATTCAGCAGGAAGTTTGTCCGTCGGAACTGTACAGTCTCCAGCCGCAGGCCTGGGGTGAGTGTAAAGTTGCCGAACTGGAAACGGTTCTGGAAGAAGGCGGAAGTGGCTTTGGCCGTGCGGACGTTATCCTCCACCAGTAAGCCAGTGCGCGAAGTGGGCAGCGGGCCATTGCGCTGCCGACGGTCCTGAAATTCGGAATGATAGCGCACGCCAAAATCCGCTTCGCCCCGTATGCGGGATCCGCCATAGATGGCCTTCATGCGCGGGTCCAGACCCCAGGTGATGTAGGAGCGCAGCCGGCCTTCATTGCCGCATGTGGCAAGCAAGTTGGCCATGCCGCCGCAAGCCGGATCGGCGCTATCGTTCGGCCGCTGGCCGGAGTTACTTGACTGCCGCCACCAGTCCCGGTTGAAGGCGGACGCATAGCCGCTCGTCGTGAGCACGAGGTTGTGGTTGAAGGCCGCCGTGTGCGTGATGGCCCCCGCATGGCGCCCGATCCTGAAGTTATCGTTGAGAAACGGATTGCCGCGAGGATTCGCATCGAACTCCGCCTGCCGCAGCCCGCTGTAGGTAACTTGCGAGTCTTCGCCATACGTGGCGAACCGCAGTCCCAGCGTCTGCTGACTGGCCAGCGTGGTAAGGGCCTTGGCGTTGAAGTCCCAAACGCCGTGCCGGGTATTGTCCCGCGAACCCTCGCCCTGTTTGCGCAGGCCGTCCACCAGCAGTCCCGTGCCGCGCCACGTACCGCCGAACCGTGCATGGCTACTCAGATAGTCGCGATTGCCCCCCAATAGAGTGATCGCTCCACCGGGGCGGGCCGGAATTGTGGGCGTCACATAGTTGATCACGCCTCCCACCGTCATCGGGCCATAGAGGATCTGCTCGCCCCCTTTCATGATCTCCACGGTCTCGAATCGCTCGATCGGCGGATGGTAATATGCCGCGTTGTCACCATAGGGAGCAAACGAGAGTGGTAGTCCGTCTTCGAGCAGAAGAACCTTAGTGGAGCGTGTCGGACTCAAGCCGCGAATGCCGATGTTCGGGCGTAGCCCAAAAGCATCCTCATTGCGCGCGTGCACGCCAGGGGATTTCCGCAATGCCTCTTCCGTGGTCATCACCCGCGCCTGGGTGAGTTGCTCCGCGGTCAGAATCGTGGCTGAACCGCCCAAGCGGAGGAGATCTTCCGCGGACAACATAAACCCCGCCGTTACCTGAATGGTTTGCGCCAAATCTTCGGGGTTCAGCCGCAGTTCAATGTTCTCCAACTCGGTCTGCAGCCGCACATCAATCCGGGCAGCGCCAAAGCCACTCTGGCGGGCGACTAACGCATAGGTGCCGCGGGACAATCCCAGAAACTCAAAATGCCCATCGGCTCCTGAAGTTGTCAGCGCCTCGCGTCCGGAGGCGACCGCGCGGGCTGTCACCGCCACGCCCGCCATGGCCGCGCCGGATGCGTCAACGACACGCCCTTTCAGTACCGCTGCGGGCTGCGCGCCCACCGGTGCCAGCGCGAGCACGAAAAAAAGCGACAGTCGCAGCCGCAGCGCACAGGGCTGACTCATGAAATTATTCCTGGTCTACTCTGGTGGGATAGCGGTAACAAGTGGCCATGGTCCTGGCCACGGGCCATTGAAGCCTGGGAACTTGCGCCGATCAGGTGCGCCATCTCGACAAATCGAATGCAGCGGTCCGCATCCATGCCGACGGTGGTCGTGCCAACCGTCACCTCGATGCTGGCGCTGGAGCCGCAACCGTAGACGCGGCCCATTCCGGGCCTTCCGGCCCATAGAGCGATCTGTTTCAGCATGTTTCGCGCATCCTTGCTGTTCCCGCCAAGTGGTCCAGCCACCTGAACGCAAGTCCATTGAGAGGGCCGGGGCTCCCGGCTCTCAATGGCGTCAACGGACCTGCGTTGCGGTGTGTCAATTGTCGAAGGCACTGTCTCCGCCCCTCCTTCCTCACTATAGTTCCGCTGGGGCGTTTTTGCAACTGAGTTGCACAATGATAATCGGCAGAACCGATGCATAACGGATTCATGCGTGTCGTATGCAAACCAGTTGCTAAACTCGCCGGCAAATGAAGGCATTGCCAAGAGCAGGTCCAACAAGCTGCAAGCAGGCCCATTCCAGCGTTAGGTATCGACGTTTCCGCTGACCGCCGGTGGGTCTTATTTCCCCATGATGGACCAGGAACGCAGCGATATGGAGATTACGGAGAATCTGCCGTAGCGGGGTGTGCAAAGCCGCAACGTACTTCGCTATGCTGGAAAGTAAGGAAAACGTCCGTGGTAAAGTAAGGATCGATGTCCAAGGTCACCTCCAAGTACCAGCTCACACTGCCCAAAAGAATTGCGGATCACTACGCCATCCATCCGGGCGACCAAGTGGAATGGGTGGTGGCGGGCGATGTGATTCGGGTGATTCCTCCGCACCGGACCGGGGGAGCGCTTGACCGCGAAGCGCAGCTCCGTCTGTTTGATCAAGCCACGGAACGGCTTCGCCAGCGGCCGGCGGTACCACCTGAGGGGGCCGATGAGGACCGGGGCTGGACGCGTGGGGACCTCTACCGCCGGTGAACGCACTGATTGACACCAATCTGCTGGTCTACCGTTACGACGGGCGCTTCCCGGCGAAACAACGGATCGCCACGGAGGTCCTGAGGCGGGGGATTGCCTCCGGGTCGCTCCGGCTGCCGCACCAAGCGATCATCGAATTCGTCGCCGCCGTGACGCGGCCCATCCGAGGGGAATCAATGCTCACCCAGGCGGAGGCGCTCCGGGAGGCCGAAGAGTTGCTGAAACAGTTTGCCGTGCTCTATCCCAACGAGGCCATCGTTCGAGAGGCAGTGCGCGGCTGTGCCACCTATCAGTTGAACTGGTTTGACGCGCATCTGTGGGCCTATGCCGAATGCAACGGGATACCGGAGGTCTGGTCCGAAGACTTTCAGCATGACCGCTTCTACGGATCCGTCCGCGCCGTCAATCCGTTCGCAGGCGCTTGAGCCAGACCCGCGTAAGCATGCACGCCCGTTCGGGCATGCGTCCCCCAAGACATTGCCCGGCGGCTGGCACAGAGGTTCTCCGCCAACGATGTTCTGCTTTAAGCAAAGATGAGAATGATGCAGAGGCGCAGGTTGGCAAGCAGCAATCTCGAAGTCTCGGCCCTGGGCCTGGGCACATGGGCATGAGCTTTGGCGGCGAGATGATCGCGCCGGAGCACGCGGCGGAATGCCAACTCCCTTTCGTTTAATTCCGGTTCTCGAAACCGATTGGGCCTCCGCCTCCGTCTATATGGCTGTGAGAAGGAGGACTAACCTAATGAAACTCACCAACCAGATTCTGGCTGTTGTCCTCGCGACCATGCCGGTCGCGATGTTCGCGGCCCCCAATAACCAAGCCCCGGCGCTGACTAAGACCGAGAAGCAGGTGCGGCACGAGTTACTGATGCTGCCTTTCCTGTCGATTTACGATAACGTCAGCTTCCAGGTAGATGGCGATAAAGTGACCCTGTCCGGCCACGTCATCCGCCCGACGCTGAAGACCGATGCGGAGCGCGTCGTGCGCCGCCTGGAAGGGGTCTCTTCCGTC
This sequence comes from Bryobacteraceae bacterium, assembly GCA_044359315.1. Lineage (GTDB taxonomy): Bacteria > Acidobacteriota > Terriglobia > Bryobacterales > Bryobacteraceae > JAPKYZ01. The sequence continues at coordinate 8,250 of JBIKMK010000010.1, forward strand.
GAGAACAACATCGAGTTGTTGCCGCTATCGCCGTTTGACAACGCTTTACGGCTCCGCGTGGCCCAAGCCATCTACGGCTATGGCCCCTTGAACCGTTACGCGCTGGGGGCGCAGCCGCCCATCCGCATCATTGTCAAGAACGGCAACGTCACCCTGGAAGGCGTCGTCGGTAACGCGATGGACCGCAATCTGGCCTTTATCCGGGCCAACGGCGTCAGTGGAGTTTTCTCCGTCACCAACAGTCTTGGAGTGTCCGCCTCCTAATCACCTCAGGCGTCGGACTCTTCTTGTGAAACCGGGCTGCCTGCGGGTGGCCCGGATTTTTCTTTTTAGGGTCCAGTTACATGCGATAGAATTTGGCCATGGATCGCCGATCATTTCTCCAGACTTCTGCCGCGCTGGGCGTCAGCGCTTCCGCGATGGCGGCTACGGCCGACATGCCCATGACCACGCTCGGCAAAACCGGGTTGAAGGTTTCCCGCTTCACACTGGGTGGCGCGCATATGCGGATGCGCGGCGAGGAGAACGCGATCAAGATGATCCACCGCTCACTAGACTTGGGCGTGACCTTCTTTGACAGCGCGGCCAAGTATCACAACGGCGACAGCGACGTGGCCTATGGCAAGGCGCTGGAAGGCAAGCGCCAGCAGGTGCTGCTGATGTCCAAGGCCGAGAATCGCACCAAAGAGGGCGCGATGGCGCAGTTGGAGAACACGCTGAAGCGCATGAAGACCGACTACCTCGATTTGTGGCAGTGCCACGAGGTGGTCCATCACTGGGAAGTGGACAAGATCTTTGGGCCCGGCGGGTCACTCGAAGCGTTTGTCCAGGCCAAGAAGCAGGGCAAGGTGCGCCACATCGGCTTCACCGGCCACGCTGACCCGTCCGTGCACCTGCGCCTGCTCGAAGGTTTCGACGGCTGGGAGACGGTGCAGCATCCAGTGAACCTGATCGATCCGCACTACCTGAGCTTCACCTACAACGTGCTGCCGCGCGTCAAGCAGAAGGGGTTAGGCACGATCGCCATGAAGTCCAACGGCATGGGCGCCATCGGCAAGAACAGCATCGCCCCGATCGAAGAGTGCCTGCGCTTCACGCTGACGCAAGACCCCGACACCATCGTCTCCGGCCCGGAAACCATCGAGCAACTGGAACAGAACATCGGCGTCGTCAAGGCCTGGCAGAAGTTCACGCCCCAGGAAGTGTCGTCCATCCTGGACCGCACCCGCCGCGGCCCCATCGGGTCAAAAATTGAGCGCTACAAGAAGGCCGAACCCTATTTGGCCGGCATGGTGAAGCCGCACGTGGACGGCGAAGCGGACTAGCAAGGCCTAGTCTTCAGCGGGCGCGAAGATCTCGTCCACGGGAAGCTCGCCTGTCCCAAACAGCTCTCGCAGATCAATCGCACCACCAGAGTCGGCACGCAACCGTGCGCCACCGCTGCTGGAAATGAACACGCATTGTTGCGCGGCATCCACTTCCCAGAATTGCACTGCCCCATGGGTAAGGCAGAGTGACGCCTTCTCCCGCATCTCCTTCCGGGTGTTGGAAGGAGAAAGAACCTCGATCACCAATTCCGGTGCCCCGGCCAGATAGTCACCCGCCATCTGTTCCCGGCGGGATTGGGAAATGAAGGCGACATCCGCGGAGCGCAAATCAAACTCCGGCATCACCCGGAACGGATACTCCATCCGCACGACACCGCGGCCGCGCGCGAAAGGACGAAGTAGTTGTACCAGGCGGTGCTCGATATCGTTGTGTTCTGGCCGCGCGAAAGTCACAAAGACAAGCTCTCCCAAGTGGAGTTCATAGCGCCCACCTGGGGGGTCCGGAATGGACTGGAACTCTGCTACCGTCATCAGTTCCGAGGCTGTCATCATTACCTCTTGAGTGTACGGCAAACAAGCGCTAAAACGTCTCCCGCCACAGGCGCGCCATGTCTTCGCGACAGTCGTCGAGCGCGCTTTGCGTGGCTGAGTCGTTGATCAGATTGCGGACTTCGCCGGGGTCGCTGGCCAGGTCGTAGAGCTCGTCCATGCCGTCGATGTTGATGTAGCGGATGTACTTCCAACGCTCTGTGCGGATGGCCTGCCAGGACGGGATACGCGGGAAGGCGGGTTCTTCAAAGTACTCACACAGGAAGCTCCGGCGCCAGTCACGCGCGCGGCCTTCCAGCAGCGGCACCAGCGAACGGCCCTTCATCTCCGGCACCGGGTTGGAGCGCGAGATCTCCACCATCGTCGATGCCAGGTCGGTATTCAGAACGTAGTTGCGCAACCGCGTGCCCGGGCGGATCAACTTTGGGTACCGCATCAACAGCGGAATGCGAATTGACTCCTCGTAGGCCGCGCGCTTATCGCTCAGGCCATGTTCGCCCCAGAAGCTGCCGTTGCCGGAGGCGAACACGATGAGTGTGTTGTCCAACTGGCGCATCTCTTCCAGCGCCGCGAAAATACGGCCCAGGCCTTCATCGACGCTCGTGAGGCATTGCAGTTGCTGACGGATCGCTTCATCGGTCGGCGGCCGCAAGGTCTGCGCCGTACCGGAGAGCGTGCGCCGTAAGACCGGCTTGCCGTCCAATGCATCCGCAGAGCTCGCCGCCCGTTTCACCGCCTCGCTCGAAAAGAGCGTCCGGTGCCGTTCTGGTGCAATGAATGGGCCTTGCACGGCCTTGTGGCTCAGCGTCAGAGAAAAGGGCTTGCCCCGGCGCCTGCGGACAAACTCGACCGCCTGCGCATTCAACACGTCGGTGACATAACCCGCCTGCGGCCCGCTGCGACCGTCGATATTCAAGACGGGGTTGACGTACTGGCCGTGGCCGCGAAAGCTCACCCAACGGTCGAACCCGGGACGCGGCGAGTCATCCGAACCCATCTGCCACTTACCAATAAACGCCGTCTCATAACCTGCCTGTTGCTGGAGCAACGGGTAGGTCTTCAGCCGCATGCTGGTGGGGCCATTCTCGCCGTTGTTCCGGATCTCGTGCTGGTGCGCCCATTGGCCCGTCAGGAAGCTGGCCCGGGAGGGTGAGCCCAAAGGTGTAGTGGAAAAACTATTCTCGAACCTTGCGCCTTCACGGGCTAAGCGATCGATGTGCGGCGTCTTGACGAACGGGTGGCCCGTGCAGCCCAGCGCGTCCCACCGCAGATCCTCCACCAGGATCACCAGAGTGTTGGGCCGAGTGTCCGGTGCCGTGGCGCGCGGCGGCGTCCGGGTATTCTGGGCGGCGGAAGCAACTGCGGCCTCCGGGAGAGTGCCGGCAGCCAAAGCCGCCAGCATCTGCCGCCGGTCGAGCCTAGGCATGAATCATCTTTCGCAGCGGCCGCCAGTAGAGATTGCGGAAGGCCACCGGACCGTGGTCGCCTTGCAACATCAGCGGATTCTGGGCGGCCTCAGCAATGGGTAGATGCGCGCGGGTACCGCCGTCCACTTCCACGTTCTCCTGAACCGTGATGCCGTTTTGCAGCACTTTCAGGAATCGAGCATTCTCTGTCTTCTTGCCGTTGGCATCAAAGCGAGGGCCGCGGAACCAGATGTAGTAGCTTTGCCACTCGCCCGGGCGCCGGTTGGCATTCACGCGCGGGGCGGAGCCGCCGACGCCTTGCTCATCGATCCAGCGGTGATAAATCGCCCCGCCATCAACCACGCTCATCGGCTCCCAGGAGCCGTAGCTATCGAAGATCTGTACCTCGTACAACCCATGCAGATAGACGCCCGAATTGGACCCGCGGGGCACCATGAAGTCCACATACAGTTCCATGTCACCGAACTTCTGCGTCGTGTTGATGTTGTTGACGTAGCCGCGCGCGGTGTTCACGATCGTGCCGCCGGGTTCGCTGCGTACACCCAAATGCTGCGGATTACCGGTGCGATTCCAGCGCACCGCCTTGGTGGTGATCCACTGCTGCGGCTTGCCGCCGGAGGCTTCCCAGCCGCCTAGATCGGTTCCGTTGAACAAAGGCGTCCAGCCGGGCTCGATCAAATACGGCGGGTCGCCATGGGCTTCGCCATCGGTAAACCGCGATTGCGCTTGCGCGGCGGGCAAGGCGGCCGGCAGCATGGCCAGCAGCGAACGGCGGGAAATCATGAAGACATCGTAACTTAATGCGGCCGCAAGGTGTGCCGGGCGCTTATAATAACGGGTTCCATGTCCATCGACTGGTCGCCTCTCTGGCTCAGCCTCCGCGTGGCGGCGATCTCCACTCTCGTCTCGGTTGTACTGGGCGTTGCCCTGGCGTGGCTGCTGGCGCACCGTAACTTCCGGGGCCGCGATGTGCTGGATGCCGGCGTGATGCTGCCGCTGGTGTTGCCGCCCACGGTGCTGGGTTATTACCTGCTGGTGCTGCTGGGCCGCCAGTCGGCCCTCGGGCAGATCTATGAGTCAGTGTTTGGGCAGCCGCTGGTGTTCACCTGGCAGGCGGCGGTGGTGGCGGCCATGTTCCATTCGCTGCCGTTGCTGGTGAAATGGTCCCGGTCGGCCCTGGAAAGTGTGGACCACAGCTATGAGTGGGCGGCCCGCAGCTTGGGCGCGTCCGAGTGGCGCACCTTTTGGCGAGTCTCGCTGCCGCTCGCGGGGCGTTCCATCCTGGCCGCGGCCGCGTTGTCATTTGCGCGTGCCCTGGGCGATTTCGGCGTCACCATCATGATTGCGGGTAACATTCCCGGCCAAACCCAAACCGTCTCGGTGGCCATCTACGATGCCGTGGAATCCGGCAACGGGACATTGGCCCGGACCCTGGTCATCGTGGTCTCGCTCACGGCCATCCTGATCCTGACCCTGGCTAACCGCATCAGCCGCCCCGAACCGGCCGAGGCATCGAAGTGATGGAGTATCGGAGTTCATTGCGATGATCCAGGCTCGCCTTCGGAAGCAACTGGGAAGCTTTAAGCTTGAAGTGGAGTTTGAGGCCCGGGCGGGCGTCACGGTGCTGTTTGGTGCCAGTGCGTCCGGCAAGACACTCACCCTGGATTGCATTGCCGGCTTTCGTCAACCCGACGAGGGCCGCATTCTCCTCGATGACGCTATCCTCTACGACGCGGCGGCCAAGGTCAACGTCCCGCCCCGCGAACGGCGCTGTGGGTACGTCTTCCAGAACTACGCGCTGTTCCCGCATATGACGTTGCGCCAGAATCTGGAGTTCGCCGTGGAGCCTTTGCCGCGTCTGGAACGTCACCGGCGCGTCAACGAGATGATCGACAAGTTCAAGCTGGCCGATGCGGTGGCGCGGCGTCCGGCGGAACTCTCCGGCGGTCAACGGCAGCGGGGGTCGATCGCCCGGGCCTTGCTCGCTTCGCCCAAACTCCTGTTGCTCGATGAACCGGCAAGGGGCCTCGATGCGCCATTGCGGGCAGACTTATATGAAGTGCTGCGGCAGGTGCGGGCCGAGTTTGCCTTGCCCATCATCCTGGTTACACATGACCTGGACGAAGGCTGCCAGTTGGGCGATGAGATGCTCATCATGAGCCACGGCCACCTGGTGCAAACCGGTCCCCCGGCCGGCATCGTGGCGCAACCCGCCAGCCTGGACGTGGCGCGGCTGCTGGGGCAGTACAATCTGCTACCCGCCGAAATTCTCCAACTGGACCCCCAGCGCGGCACCAGCCTGTTGCGCGTGCTGGACCACGAAATTCCGGGCCGCTACTATCCCGGTCACTTCAAGGGCGACCGCGTCTGGCTCTGCGTGCGTCATTCCAGCCTCACCGCTCGTCCGCTGGAAGGCCGGCCGGGGCCGCACGAGATCCCGGTGACTTTGCAGCGCACCTCCACCCGGGCCCGCGGCGTGCTGCTGGAATTTGAGCAAGGGCTGGCGGTGGAAGCGGCGGAGGCGGACAATCGGAAGGAGTGGGCGGTAGCGTTTCCTCCCTCGGCGCTGCATGTCCTGTCAAAGTAGGCTGCCATGTTGACCTTTGCCGAATACGAACAGTTGGCGGCCCAACGCGGTGCCTGCCGTTGCGCGGGGCATATCCTCGGTATGCGCCTGGCTATCTACGGGCTGAAACTGCTGGGCATTGCCGATCCGCTGGGAGCAGACCGCAAGCGGCTGATCACCTACGTCGAAATCGACCGCTGCGCCTCAGACGCCATCTCACTGGTCACCGGCTGCCAGTTGGGCAAGCGCGCACTGAAGTTCCGCGACTTCGGCAAAATGGCCGCTACTTTTTGCGATCTCAGTACCGGTAAATCCGTGCGAGTGCTGGCCAAGGAAAGCTCTCGGTCCCTGGGCGTGGACAAAGTCGGACAAGCGGAAGCCTACCGCGTGGCCGAAGACGCCCTGCTGTTTGATCATGCGTGGGTAAAGGTGGAGATCGCCGAAGAAGATCTGCCCGGTAAGCGGTTCGGCCGTGTTGTCTGCGCCGCCTGTGGCGAGCACATCAACTTCCGCCGCGAACTGGTGGTGGATGGCCGGACCCTGTGCCGCGCGTGTGCGGGGCAGAACTACTATACGGCGGTCTGATCCAGCATGGCCGGCTTGCTGCATCTGATTGTTGATCGGCCGCGAACCTTGAGCTCGCCGGGCACGGTCCACGTCCGCAACAAGCAGATCGATGCGGGCGAACTGTTGGGCGTCGTCCGTCATTACCAGGCCCAAGGCCGCACGGTGCTCGTCAACAGTCGCGTCGATGTCGCACTGGCCGCCGGGGCCGCGGGTGTCCATCTTCCCTCAGATTCCATTGCCCCGTCGCGCTGGCGCAAGCTGGTGCCGCCGGGCTTCTTGCTTGGCGTATCCTGCCACAACCGCCAAGATCTGGAGCGCGCCCAAGCGGAAGGCGCGGACTACGCCTACCTTTCCCCCGTCTTCGCGCCACTCTCAAAACCCGATGACCGGCCGCCCTTGGGGCTAGACGGATTTCAGCAGTTGATCGCCGGGCTGACGATGCCCGTGCTCGCGCTGGGGGGCATCACCTGGGCTCACCAAGCGGCCTGTGAAGCCGCTGGTGCGGCGGGCATCGCGGGGATTAGCTTGAGCGAGAATATGATTGAGGCACGGCAAGTTTCATGAGCACGGCAACCAAACTGCTGACAGTGGAAGAATTCGACGCCATCCCGAACCCTCCGGGTGGCGTGTATGAACTGTTCAATGGGGAGTTGGTTTTTGTGGGCTATCCAGAGATTGGGCACAAACGTTGCCAGCGGAAGATCCGCCAAGCGCTGGAAACATTGATCGACGCGTCATGGGTGGTGCAAGAGGAATTTCCCTATCGCGCCGCAGCCGAATACCAAATGTGGGCGGCAGATGTGGCTTTGCTCCGCTCCACCCGCTATCGGGAGATCCGCCGCTGGCTGGAAGGCGCGCCGGAACTGGTGGTGGAAGTGCTGTCGCCCTCCAATACGTTTGCCGAGATGGAAACGAAGGCGGCTCTCTGTTTGGCCAATGGTGCCAAAGAGTTCTGGATGGTCAACCCGGACCGCCGGTCGGTAACGGTTTACGGCCCCGGCATGCAGTCCAATCGCTTCGTCGAAGGGCAGTCGCTGAGCCTGGCGGGCGTGCTGGGTGGCGGCGAGCTGTCTGTCAGCGCCATCTTCGCGGCAGAGTAACCGCCTCGCGCCTCGCTACAAATGCCGCCAGCGCAACGGCGGACTGAAGCGGGCAAAGTCAGTGTCGGCCGTCACCCATTCACAGCCCGTCTCAATGGCCAGCGCGGCGTGGGCGGCATCGGCTACCAGCGGACCCTTCGCGTTGGTCAGCTCGCATAACTGCCGGAAAATGGCGAAGTGCCGGTCGCCGGGCCTTACCCAATGAGCGTTGTGCTGGGTTAGCAATTCGATGAAGGCGAATGCCTAATCCACCGTTGAGGGATTCTTGAAGACTCGTTGATTGGTGACGACGCGGACAAAACCGGCCAGAACCGATTCTGAAAGGGCGAGCGGTTTCGCTGTAGTGACTACGTCCGCCAACCAAGCCGCGTACCGGGCATGCTCTGGCATTTCAAGGCGATGCGCGTTCACCAGGATGTTGACGTCAGGCATCAACATCTATCAATGGTGGCCGTACTGTTCTTCGTCGTCCCGGCAGATGAGTTCCGAGGTGCGATCCAGGTTAATCGTCGGGTCTACCAACCCACCGCCTACCGTCAAGAGCTTGAAAGGCTCCCTGGGCCTAGCAGGTTTCATCACTTCCGACCACACAGCAACCTCCACAAACTCGTTCAGCGTCTTGCCTTGTTCGCTAGCCTGTTTCTGGGCTAGCTCGAGCAAGGATTCGGGCAGTGAGATTGTGGTACCCATGCCGTCATCGTAGCATCGGACGGCGATGCAGGTCCTTTGCCTGCTCCGTCGCGTGGAATCTCCTGCAAATTCCAACTCCAAACCCTAATTCCGGCGGCACGGTTTGGAAAGCAGTTTCGTCGCCACTAACGGCTGGTGCTACAAATCCCCCGCGCGCACGCCAAGCGATGAACCCGGGCAACCGCACTGGAGACTCGGCTGCCCTGAGGATCAAGTATCGGGTCGATCGGAACGTACAAAAACTGATCTTCCCGCCGGGCCAGCGTATTGTTCACCACCAAGGCACGCATCATCCAAATCGCGGAGCGGACATCGGGACATTCCAGGCCCAACCATCCCACATACTCGGCACCGCCTTCGGGCAAGCCGGTGAGATGGAGCAGTTGCCCCGCGGCCGTCGTCTTTGCCAGGCGAAAGAGAGCGAGATCGGAGACATCAGCCGGCCACCCGGGTTGGAGCAGCGGCGCGCCGGTACTGGCGAACTCGGCGGCGATGCGGCGTTGCTGGTCCTTGCCGATGTGACCATCGAAGTAGTGGAACGTTTTCGCGATGACCGTGACCACGTTCTTGATCTCTTTCTCCAGCCGGTAGTGCGGACTGGCCGGAAGCTCCACCACACTGCCCTGCAGGCGCGCCGCCACGTTCTCCATGACGATGGCGCGTACCATCCATTCCGCCATCACGTCCGTCGAGCACATCACGCGAATCCACCCCGGATTCGGAGAGGGCTCCACCGCGAGCGTCGAAACCATGCGAATGCCGCGGCAGAGCTCTTGGACGACGGCGCGGTAGCGATCCGGTTGCGCCTCAACTTCCGCAGGGCTGGCCGGTTCCAGCAGTTTGCCTTTGTGCGGTGGACCACCCGCCATCGCCAGATCACAGAAATGGTCCCAGATCTCATCCCAGGCCACCTTGTTCGCGGCGTCAAACTTCAGACTGGCGGACCCCATGGAAATCGGCTGAAGGTCTTCGTAACCCTCCTGGTACTCTTCCGGAAGCACCGTCCGTAGCTTCGCATCAAGTTCGTCCAGCGCGGACTGTATCTCCAGGATGGCTTCCACTTCTTTCATCTCTCTCCGTAGGCTGGCCCATTTGAGCCCCAACTCCCGCACTGCGTTCGCCACCAGTGTCATCCGTCATCTCCAGTCTTCGCTGAGATTACGAGCCCCGGCGGCCCGGCGGATTGCCGCCCGCGGGCGGCTGTTGGTTTATGATGCTGGACCGAAGAGCGGGGAACTGAGGCCTCGCATCTGCCATCCATTGGGACTACAACATTCCCCTACAACGTCTTCAAGAAAGCAATCAGCACACTGACCCTCTGGCCTTGAAGCATATGCGTCAACCTGGGGCTTCCG
>JBIKMK010000529.1:0-3755 GCA_044359315.1 Bryobacteraceae bacterium
CGCTGGCTGGGTTCTGCGCCGGATCAGCGGCAGTCACCACATCTTCAAGAAGCCGGGCCATTCGCGGCTGATTACGGTTCCCGTTCACGGCAACAAGACCCTGGGTCCGGGAGTGTTACTGCGAATCTTGCGTGATGCAGGGCTGGCTTTGCACTAAAGAGCTAACTCGAGTACTTGTGCTTCCTGCCCGGGCGCACGCCCGTCTTCGGCCATTACTTCGAGGACGCCAGCGGCCGCTTCCCGCAGGTTCGACATCAACTCTTCGATCGTTTCCCCCTGGGAGTAGCAGCCTTCGAGGGCGGGAATTTCCCCCCAATAGCCGCCATCGGGTTCCGGGTGAACCAACACCTGATACCGCTGCATAAGCCCATCCTAACAGGAGCAGTGGAGGCTACTCCCCCCGCCACTGCGGAGCCCGCTTTTCGAGAAACGCCGTGATTCCTTCCTGCGCGTCCCCAGCCAGTGCGTTGCGGCGCATCACTTGTTCGGCGCAGGCGTAGGCGTCGGGTTGGGGGCGGTCGAGCTGTTCGTAGAAGGCACGCTTGCCAAGACCCACCACGAAGCCGCTGGCGGAGGCGATGCGGGCGGCGAGACGGTGGGTTTCCGCGCTGAGTTCCGCCGCGGGCACGGCTTGGTTGATGAGGCCCCATTCGGCAGCCGTCTGAGCGGAGATGGGTGTTCCCGTCAGCAGCATTTCGAGCGCGCGCTTGCGCCCGATGGCGCGCACCAGAGCCACGGCGGGCGTCGTGCAGAAGAGGCCGATCTTCACCCCGGGCGTGGCGAACTGGGCGTCTTCGGCGGCGATGGCCAGGTCGCAGGTGGCCACCAGTTGGCAGCCCGCGGCGGTGGCCATGCCCTGGACTTCGGCGATCACCGGCTGGGGAATCGACTGCACGCGCGCCATCATTTGGGTGCAGGTGGAGAAGATCTCGGCGTAGTCGGCCTCACTGCGGCCGGTCATCTCACCCAGGTCATGACCAGAGCAGAAGACCCGGCCCGCGGCGGCAAGGATGACTGCATGCACGTCGGATTGTTCGGCCAGGCCGTCGAGGCAGAGAATCAACTCCCGCATCAGCTCCAGCGAAAGGGCATTGCGCCGCTCCGGGCGATTCAGTTTCACCCGAGCGATGCCGTCGGCGACCGTAACTTCGAGATACCGGAACTCCATCGGCCCAGTTTAGTGGGTCCGGGAGCGGCTTAGGGTTGGGGCCGCGAAGTCAGCGCCTGGGCGATGGAGAGTTCATAGAGAGCGAAGGCGCGGTAGTAGTCCGCCAGCGCGTTCACTTCACGCACCTGGGCGTCGACGGTGGCGATCTCGCGCAGGTTCAGGGTGAACAGGTTGGAGTCACCCAGTTCGTAGCGCTCGCGCTCGGCATTCTCCACTTCTTTGGTGACGCGGACTTCGTTGGCCAGCACGACCGTGCGCTCATAGGCCGCCCGCACGGCGGAGACAGCATCGCGCACTTCGGCGCCAATCTGATCTTTCTGGAAACGGACGCGCTGGTCGATTTGCGAGAGGCGAGCCTCGGCGGCATCTTCCCGGCCCCGGGCGGCGCGGCGTTGCAGCGGCAGGTCGAAGTTCAGCGTGGAGCGTACTTCGTCCGGGCCGCGTTTGGTTTGCTGGTCGCCCAACTGGCGGGCGTAGCTGAACAGGAAGTCGACGCCGGGAGACTGCTGATTGACGGCGAGTTTCCGGTCGATCTCCACTTGATCCCGCTGGGTAAGCAGGCGGGTGACTTCGGGCCGGCGGGTAAGGGCGAGTTCGATGTCGTTACGGAGCCGGTTGTTGTCGATCACCGCGGGATTAGGGAAGCCGGGGGGGAGACGGTCGGCACCGGCAATCACCGGTTCTCCGTTGAGGTCACGATAGAACAGCGAGAGCTCAATGCCGGCCTGTTCGAGAATGCGGCGGGCGGCCACCAGGTTGCTTTGCCGCTGCAGGATGACGCGCGCGTTGTCGGTGACATCGATGCGCGGCAAGGCCCCCCGGTCCACGGCTTCCTTGAGATAAGAGTCCCGGGCTTCGGCGATCTGCAGGATGGCCTGGGCCACGCCAAACAAGCGGCCAGCCGAGAGCCAGTCCCAGTAGCGGCGGGTGGCGGCCTGGGTGATGACGATGCGTTGCTGGTCGATGCTCAGGTCGGCGAGCTTCAGGCCCAGCCGGGTCTTGTACAGGTCGGCCCGGCGCGAATCGATGGCGCGATCGCGGAATAGCGGTACCCGGATGCCGGCGTGGTATTCACCGGCCGCGTTGGTCAGCTCCTTGCCATCGTAATCGGCGAAAGTGCCGCGAGAGAGGCGATAACCAGTGAAGTAACTGATGCCGCCAGTGGCCAGCGACTGCTCCAGCTGCGTGTTGAACTGGCGGTCGCTGTAGAGCTTACCCAGTTCGTCGGCATTGCCGGAAGCTTTCAGCACCAGATCAAAGCGGCCCAGGGAAGAGAGCACGTCCGCTTCCGCCAGCTGCTTTTCCTGCAAAGCGGCCAGCAGCGGAGGATAGTTGCGGTTGACCGACGCAATCACCTCCGCCAGTGTCAGCGGTGCCGTGGCGGTGGAGGGTGCCGCGGGAGACGGCAGCTGTCCGGCAGCGTTGGCTTGACTGAAGGCGATTCCGGGTGAGGCCACCGTTCGCGAAAGAGATCCCGAAGGTGGCGTCTGCGTCCAGGCGCATGTCAGGGCTAGGCACAGTAGAGCGACGGGCTTCATGGTGTCGATGGAGTTATTTCTTTCCCTTGTCAGCCTTACCGCCGGCGGCGGTGGAATCCTGCGGCGTCACGGTGGGCGGGAAGCCGTTGAATTGGCGCCATAGCTCAAAGCCCAGTGAGACCTCGTTCAGCAGCACCCAGCCGTTGGCCCGTACTCCTTGGCGCAGATATCGGTTGTTGGGCCATGGTTCATCCCGCTCGTCCGGCCGGACCAGAATGCGGAACTTGCCCTGGCCGTTATCCGTGGCATCGACCAGAGTTACCTTGCCGCCGAAAGTGCCCACGGCCACCGAGGGCCACCCGGCGAATTGGATCGCCGGCCAGCCTTCAAACTGCAAGCGGACCGAGTCCCCCGCGTGGATGAGGGGAATGTCGTTGCCATCCATGAAGATCTCCACCACCAACTGGCCGGACTCGGGGACAAACAGCGCCACTGGATCGCCACTTTTCAAGAACTCACCGCCCGGTTGGGCCAGCAAGCGCAGAATCACACCTTCGCGGGGTGCCACCACTTGCTGCCGGGTTTGGCGGGACAGGCGCACTTCAACGCGCTGCAGTTCAGCGTTGGCATTACCGACGTCGGCCCGAGCCGTGGCCAAGCTGGCGCGGGCATCGTCCAGGCGGGTCCGGAAGTCACTCTCAATCTGCAACAGATTGGATTCGCGGCCCAGTTTCTGATTCATCGTCGCACCCAAGGACGCCTTGGCCCGATCCACTTCGGCTTGCGCGCGGGCGTAGTCCTGTTGGGCCACTTCCACGGCGCGTACGGCTGAGAGGCCCTTTTGCTGCAGGACGGTGGTGCGGTCAATATTCTGTTTGGCGGCCACCAGGCTGGCTTCGGCGGACTTGATCACCTGCTCCGCTGCTTTCACGTTTTCAATGGCGGCCGACAGGTCGTTGCGGCCCACTTGCAGGGCGTTCTGGCGGAACAGATCAAACTGCGCCACGCGGGATTCCAGGGAGACGACGCGGCTTTTGGCTTGTTCCAGCCGGACCACGACGGCGTTGCGTTCTTCTTCCAGGCGTCCCAGGATTTGCGGGTCGTTGTCG
>JBIKMK010000318.1:0-5358 GCA_044359315.1 Bryobacteraceae bacterium
CGGCGACGGGCAGATCGGCCGTGCCGGCGCAGACGACGGCGATGGTCCCTTTGCCTTTCTCTTCGCGGTCCCGCCAAACGCGCACGATGCGAGACAGCGGAAAGTGTTCCGCCTCGGGAATGGCCGCCGTCACAAAGGCCGCTGCTTCTGGCGAGACGCGGGTGGCCAGCACGTTGGCGCTGCGGTCCAGCAGATTCTGGGCGATACCGGCGATCTGCTCCGGGGTTTTGCCTTGGCCGAAAATCACTTCCGGCATGCCGACGCGCAGGGCGCGGTGGTGGTCCACTTTGGCAAAGCCCAGATCTTCAAACGGCAAGTGGCGCATCTTGTCGACTGCTTGATCGATGGAGACGCCGCCGTCTTTTACCTGCTCCAGCAGGGTGCGAATTTGATTGGAGTCCATATTTACCTAAAAGTCTACTTTGACGCCCGGCGTAAGTCCATACTTCGCCGCCAAGCCTCCGGCCAGCTCCAGCACGTAGCGTGCTTCTTTGGTACCGCCGTAGGAGGGGCATTGATCGGCGGGTTTCTCACATCCCGGGGCGCTGGCGACAACCTCCACCACCCGGTGGTCGGCATCGAGCCAAATCAGGTCGAGGGCGATCTTGCAGTTGTGCATCCAGTAGGGGTACCGGCCGGGGCTCGCGTGAAAGAACAACATGCCACGATCCGGGGCCAGCGATTCGCGGTACATCATGCCGCGGGCCATGTCTTCGGGCCGGATCATCACCTCAGCCACAATCTTGCGGTCGTTGGGCAGCGTGACCAGTCTTTCACCGGGTCCGACAGTGGGTTCACTGCCGCAGGCGGACAGAAGCAAAACAGCGGGCCAGAAATAGGCGCGAGGACGGAAAGAGAGCATCCTTTAAGATGGTAGTGGATTCATGCTGCAACGGCTTAAACTCACGCTCGACATGATCAAGTTCGAGCATTCGGTGTTTGCGCTGCCTTTCGCGCTCACCGGCGCTCTGCTGGCGGTGCGGGAAGACGGTTTTGAGACGGCGGGGCTAGCGGTGAAGCTGGTCTGGATTGTGGTGGCGATGGTGGGCGCGCGGTCGGCGGCGATGGCCTTTAATCGCTTGCTCGATCAAGACATCGACGCGCGGAACCCGCGCACGGCAACGCGCCATCTACCGGCGGGTCTGCTGGGTCGCGGCTTTGCGTGGGCATTTACGGCTGTCAGCGCGGCGATTTTCCTGCTGGCGGCGTGGCAATTGAATGAGCTCTGTTTGAAGCTGGCTCCGCTGGCGCTGGCGGTGGTGATGGGCTATTCCTACACCAAACGCTTTACCAGCCTGTCGCACGTGGTGTTGGGTATCGCTTTGGGTATTGCGCCGAGCGCGGCGTGGGTGGCGATTCGCGGCACGGTGGATTGGCGGACGCTGTGGCTGACGGCGGCGGTGATGCTGTGGACGGCCGGGTTTGACATCATCTATTCCTGCCAGGACACCGACTTTGACCGGCGCGCGGGCTTGTTCAGCCTGCCCTCGCGTTTGGGCACGGGCCCGGCGCTGATGCTGTCCCGCGTGATGCATCTGGGGATGCTGTTTTGTCTTGCCGCGCTGGTGCAATCGTTCCAGTTGGGCGGGATCGCGATGGCGGGCGTGGCGCTGGTGGCGGCGTTGCTGGCTTATGAGCAGAGCTTAGTGTCGCCCACCGATTTCAGCCGGGTGAACGCGGCCTTCTTCACCGTGAACGGCTATGTGAGCGTGCTGTTTTTCTTTTTTTGGGCGGCCGACATCTTGTGGGAGAAAGTCTTTTGATACCGATTCAGTTTGAAGACCAGACGCTGGTGCCATTGCTCGACAAAGTGCGGGATGGCGAGCGGTTGTCGTTTGACGATGGCGTCCAGCTCTATCGCACCAAGGATCTGCTGGCCGTCGGTTATCTGGCGAACCTGGTGCGGGAGCGGTTGCAAGGCAACGTGACCTGGTTTAACGTCAACCGGCACATCAACCCTACCGACGTCTGTGTCGCCTCCTGCCGTCTGTGCGCCTTCGGCAAAGGTGTGCGTGATGCATCGGCTTACACGATGACCCACGAAGAGGTGTGGCACCGCGCCGGCATGGGCTGGTCGGAAGCGATCACGGAGTTCCACATTGTGGCCGGGCTGCACCCGACATTGACGCTTGACTGGTATTGCGAGATGCTGCGCGGCCTAAAGGAGCGTTACCCCAGCGTGCACCTGAAGGCGTTCACCATGGTCGAGATCGGGTATTTTGCGCAACGGGCCAAGCTGACCGTGCGTCAGGTGCTACAGAAGCTGAAAGACGCGGGCATGGATTCACTGCCCGGTGGCGGCGCGGAGGTGTTTCATCCGCGGGTGCGGCGCATTATTTGCGACCACAAGCTGACCGGCGAAGAGTGGATTGAAACCGCGCGGACGGCGCACGAATTGGGTTTGCATTCCAACTGCACCATGCTCTACGGCCACCTGGAAACCGAAGAAGACCGCGTCGACCACCTGGTCCGCCTGCGCGAGTTGCAGGATGCGACCAAGGGCTTCCAGACGTTTATCCCGCTGGCGTTCCACCCGGAAAACACGGCGCTGCACCACCTGCCGCGCACGTCCGGCTTTATGGACTTGCGTAACATTGCGGTGTCGCGCCTGATGCTCGATAACATTCCGCACATCAAGGCCTACTGGGTGATGATGACGCCCCAGATTGCGCAGATTGCGCAGCGGTTTGGCGCAGATGACTTGGATGGCACCATCATCGAGGAGCGCATCTATCACGACGCCGGAGCCACCACCGCGCAGGGCATGCGGCGGCAGGATCTGCTGCGGCTGATCCGTGAGGCGGGGCGCGATCCGGTGGAGCGCGACACGCTGTACCGGCCGGTGGAGCGCACCGATGAGCCACCGCGCCGCGATGCGCTGACGGTGCTGGTTTAAGCCGATGCAGTGGCAGGCGCTGGTGATCGGTCTGGTGGGGTGCCAGGTGTGGAGTTGGGCGCAGCCTGCTCCGGCTGCCGCCAAGCCCCGGCCAGCGGTGGCCAAGCCACGGGCCAAAGCGCCTGCTCCGGTGAAGCCGACCGTTCCGCCGGTGGCCGAGCAACCGCCCGCACCCGGTGAGATCCGCGAGTTTCCCGTCGCTTCCATCAAGCTGGAAGGCCACAGCAACTACACGCCGGAACAGATCTTAGCTGCCGCACAGTTAGCCTTGGGCGCGATGGCGAATAAGCCAACGTTTGAGGCCGCGCGGGACCGGCTGCTGGCCACGGGCGCTTTTGACCGCGTCGATTACATCTACTTCACCGCCGCCGATGGCAAGAGTTACGACGCTACGTTCACCGTCGTCGAGGCCACGCCGCTCTACCCGTACCGGCTGGAAGAATTGCCGCCAGGCGTGGAGGCGTATCTGAAGGCGAAGGATCCACTGTTCAGCTCGAAGATTCCCGCCACCAAAGAGAAGGTGGCTATCTGGGCCAAGCTGATCCAGGAGAAAGCGGGCGTGCCGGTGGTGGGCAAGGTGGATGCCGATTCGCCCAACAATCTCTATGTGATGTTCCGCCCGGCGGGCAGTGCGCCGTCGGTGGCGGAGGTGAAGTTTACCGGCCAAGCCGTGATCCCGTCCGCCGCGTTGCGCAACGCCATCAACGGCGTGGCGATCGGGACGATCTTCAATGAAACCCGGTTCCGGCAACTGCTGGCCACCACCATCAAACCGCTTTATGAAGAGCGTGGCCGGTTGCGGGTGACGTTTCCCAAGGTGACCGTGGAACGATCGAAAGAAGTGAACGGGCTGAACGTGATGGTGACGGTGGATGAAGGCGAGAGTTTCAACCTAGGCGACATCCGCATGCAAGGCCGCAATCTCCCGGAGGCGGAACTGATGCGCGCGGCCGACTTCAAGATGGGCGACCTAGCTAACATGACCGCGGTCAACGAAGGTGTCGAGCGCATGCGGAACGTCTTGCGCCGTCTGGGCTATATCGGCGCAGTCGCCACGCCAGACCGGTTGGTGAACGACCAGAACAAAGTAGTGGATCTGGTGATCGACATCGACCCGGGCGACCAGTTCATGATGCGCGCCCTGAAGGTGCAGGGCCTGGACATTGAAAGCGAGCCGGTGATCCGCAAGATGTGGGGATTGAAGGAAGGCAAGCCATTTAATCCGGAGTATCCCGATGTCTTCCTGAACCGGGTCCGGGTGGACCAGGTGTTTGAGGAACTGGGCGAAGCGCGTTCCGCACTGACCATCGACCGGGCGGCCAAGGCAGTGGATGTGACGCTGCTGTTTGGGCGGGCCGCGAAAGCCAAATCAATCCTGAAATCGGCACCTCGCCCCTAAGTCACACCAGTTTCACGGCTGGATCGATCCGTTCCGCATTTAGTGCGGGTTAGATATCAAAGTTAGAACCATTTTGTCCGATATGCCAGAGGCGGGCAGGTAGCCCGGGCGCTGAGCATGTTGACATTCATCCAAGGGCTGGCCGCGCGATTTCGCCACCCCGTCGCAATTGTCGCCGTTCTGGGGTGCGTAATCTCCGGGGCCGTATTCTTTCAACTCGTTGAGTTGTCGGTCCAGGCCAACGTGGACCTTTACCGGCGAGCAGCCCTCAACCGGCTGAATGCCATTCAAGGGCTGGCGGAGACGGATGTGGCGTTAGTGCGGAGCGTAGCCCAGTCGCTGGAACTAGCCCCGGCGGACATGGATGAAACGCAGGCCCGCCGCTGGCTTTGTCCCTTTGCTGGTGATTCGCACGACGTACGTTTGTTTGGCTATTGGCCACTTACGCCAGGCCCGGACGGGACGGACAGCATCGCGCTGCACAACTGCCGCCCGACCACCGGGGATCATCTGGTGGTCTTGGAGAGCAACGCCCGCTGGCAGAAGTTTCTCGACCAGTCCGCCGCATCCGGGGAACCGGTGCTGACGCCGGCCTTCCAGCCCCAGATTGAAGGGCAAGACGGGGCGGTCTCGCTGATCGTGATGCCGGTGCGGGTGGATGGGCAATTGCGCGGACACGCGGTGGCCGCGCTGGAATACACGCGGGTGTTGGAACGGGCCATCAGTAGTTTTGAGAGTTACGGCGTTCACGTTGGGCTGACGGAATGGACACCGGGCGAGCCGGAACGGACGCTGGCCTTTCACCAGTCCCGACGTGCCGCGGAGCCCATGCTCCCCAAGAAGAATGTGTCGGCCGCGGAAAGCGCCTTGGGGTCCGTGACGACCACGGTGAACGTCGGCGGCCGCCGCTGGCTGGGCTACTGCCTGCCGGTTCCTGAAGTGATCCGTCCGGACGTGAAGGCCGGGGTTGGGCCACTGTTGTTTGGTTTGCTCGTCACGGGCGTCTTGAGCTTCTACCTTCGCGCGGCCCAGCAGCGGAGGCGTCAGGTAGAGAGCCTGGTGG
>JBIKMK010000319.1:0-5350 GCA_044359315.1 Bryobacteraceae bacterium
TTCCGCAGCAACAGGTTGTAGACATCCTGCATCCGGATCCCGGTCAATTGCCGGATGACATCCAGCCGGTCGAGCGTTTCCTGCAGGTTCACCAGGCGGACCTGCCAGGGCTTACCCGACTGCTCACTCGCCAGTTTCAGGGCATTGGCCGCCGCGCGATGTCCGCCGCCGGCGTCGAAAAACACTAAGTCGATTCGTTTCATGCTACGTTGCAGGTGTCAGGCCAATCCAAATCCTCTTGGGAATATGCCCGGCCGGGGAGGCGGCGGCAAACTGCTGGAGCCGTCTTCCGACTTCTCATCGTACAACCGTGGGGGGTGGCCGGATGGCTGCAAACATAATCTTTCACGAATGTTTGTTGAAGCTGTCACCAGGATGTTATGCAGTTCCCGGAATATGGGACTGGAGAGAAGCCTCCCCCCATGGGCTCACCTATCATCGGTTTTCGCGACTTTATCGAGACACGAGATCACCGTCTCATGCGCCGGGTAAACCGGTGGAGCGCCCCCATGTGGTTCCGCATGTGGATGATTGCGGCCACCCGGGGCGGGGATGGTTGGCTGTGGTACGCGTTGGCGGTGGTGGTGGCGTTGTCACCGGAACCCAACCGCTTCCGCGTGATTGCATCAGCTTTTCTGGCCGCTGGTACTGGCGTGGCCTTGTTCCTATGGCTGAAGCGCCTGGCGGGACGCCGTCGCCCGTGCGCGCTGGAGCCGCATTGCTGGGCCACACTACTGCCTCCGGATCAGTTCTCGTTCCCGTCGGGCCACACGATTACGGCCTTTGCCGTCGCATTCTCGGTGGGCCAGTTCTTTCCCGGCCTGATGCCCTTGCTGCTGTTCTTTGGCTTGTCCATCGGCACCTCAAGAGTGGTGCTGGGGATGCACTTCTTGAGCGACGTGATCGCGGGAGCTGGCATTGGCGCTTGCCTGGGCCACTGGGCGTTTCTGCTGATGCGCTAAGTGGCGACGCTTGAGTAGACGTCCCCGAATCGTCCTCAATCCAGGTCTTCCAGCCGATTGAGGCGCGCTGGCTTCGATGCTAGACTTCCACCATGGATGGCCAGCAAATCCTAGGCCTCATGGTGGGTCCAGTGAGCACCCTGGTAATCGTGATGGTCGGGGTATTGATGAACAATACTCGGATTTCGACGCTTGAAACCCATCTCAACACCCGGATGAACGGTCTCCGCGATCTTTTGCGTGCCGAGATGGCCAAGAATCACAGTGAGCTGCTGATCAAGTTTGCCGAGCTGGACCACCGCATCGACAAACTCGGAGTCCGCGTCAGCCGCATCGAGGACCAACTCGGCATCAAGTGAGCTGGTCGGCGGCTAAACCGCCGCCACCAGCCCTCGCAGATTCCAGCCACAGATCCGGGAGCCTTCCCACTTGTTGCCGCTTGGGCCGCCCCAGTGGGTTTCGAGACTGATGAAGCCCTGGTAGCCGTCCGCCTTCAGCGCCGCAATCTGACCTTTCCAGTCCACCGCGCGCGTACCCACCGGTCCCCAGATGGGCTTGTGGCTGCCGTCGGCCTGATGCTCGATGTGGCAATCCTTGATGTGGACGTGGCCCACGCGGCCCTTGGGCAGCAGGTTGTAGCCGCCCGGATACGGCACTTCCCCGGAGCAGAGCGCGTTGGCCGGATCCCAGACCAGCTTCAGCGCCGGATGGTCCACTGCCGCCAGCACCTTGGCTGATTCCGCCGCCGTGGCGATGTTGCAGGCGTGCTCATTCTCGAGGCCGCAGATCAGACCCGCTGCGCCGAATTTATCCGACAAGCCATTCAGCGCCGTCACGACCGCGTCAAAGCAAGCCTCAGGCTGCACGGTGCGCCAGTAGGAGAAGACGCGGATGATCTTGGCACCGGTGATCTCGGCAATCTTGATGGCTCGGTCGGCGAGCCGCGGTTGATCGTCGAAGGTGTGCCGGGAATTGAAAATATCCTGCTGGAAGCGGCTGTCCACGTCGCCGCCGCCGGGCAGGACGCACTTCAGGATTGGCGAGGCAATGGAGATCACCTGGATGCCGCGTTCGGCCAGCAGGTCGGTGGCTTGCTTCACTTCGTCATCGGTCAGGTCCATGATGTTCTTGCCGAAGACGACGCGCAGTTCCGCGCCCGTCATGCCGATTTCGGTCATGGGGTCGAGGGCGCCTTTCAGGTCCGGCGCGAACTCGTCAGTGATGGCAGCAATGGGAAAGAGGAGATTGTTCATTTGGGTTCGTCTATTTGATGTTGCTTGTTCAGGGCCATGCCGGTCAACCGTTGCTTCTTGCCGCTGGGCCATTCGATGTCGATGATGGTAGCCGCTTTGTCCTGGCCCAGGCCAAAGGTGAGCGCCAGATCGGACTGCGAAGCGTAGCTGGACCCGCTCTTCACCATCTGCCATTGTTTACCGGAAGCGCTTTCCAGGCGCACCACCGCGCCCAGTGCGGACTTGTTCGACGCACCGCCGCGCAGGCGCAGCGAGATCCAGTTGTTCCGGTTGCCGCCGTCGTTCCGATACAGGTACGCCGGGCCGTGATTGGTGGAGATCAGCACGTCCAGGTCGCCATCGTGATCGAAATCAGCATACGCCGCCCCTCGTGCGACAATCGCCCGCCGGAAGGCTTCGGGTTGTGCTGCCGTGGCGTTGTCGAAGCGCGCGCCATTCTTGGCTGAGGCACCCGCATTGTGGAACAGCAGCGGTGGCTGCTTGTACTGGATTTTGGGTTGCACGCGGCCAATCTCTTCGTCGATGTGGCCGTTGGCGCAGAAGATGTCGGGCCAGCCATCCAGGTCATAGTCGAAGAAGAAGGCGCCGAAGGTCAGCGACAGCAGCGAGGAACGGCCCAGGCTGGAACGCGGCGCTTCGTCCACAAACAGGCCCTTGCCTTCGTTGTGATAAAGCGACAGCATCTGGTTGGTGAAGTTGCCGACGATCAAGTGCGGGCGGCCGGAGCGGTCATAATCGGCCGCGTCCACACCCATCGCTCCACGGGCCACGCCGTCTTCGCCAAACGCCACGCCCGCGGCCACTCCCTCTTCCGTGAAGGTGCCGTCTTTGTTATTGCGGTAGAGCTTATTGGGCTGTGTGTCGTTGGCGACAAACAGATCCGGCCAGCCGTCGCCGTTGTAGTCCATCACGGCAATGCCGAGCGCCTTCGAGTTCAGATCGCCCACCTTGGCCTTGGCGGTGACGTCGGCAAAGCGGCCATCGCCCAGGTTCCGGTAGAGCTTCGCCGGAAGGCCTTTGTACGATTCGGGCGTGCAGTAGGACTTGGTCTGGCCGTCCATCGAGCACCACAGGTCGTTCTTCGCCTGCCAATTGACGTAGTTGGCGACAAACAGGTCCGCCTTGCCGTCGCGGTCATAATCAAGCCAAGCGGCGGAGGTGCCAAACGCCGCATTGGCGATCCCGGCCACCTTGGTGACATCGGAAAACTTGCCCGCGCCCAGATTGCGGAAGAGGCGGTCGCCTTCAAGCGCGGTGACGTAGAGATCCTCGCGGCCGTCGTTGTCGTAGTCCGCTACGGCCACGCCGATCGCATACATCTCGATATCGAGGCCGCTGCCTACGGTGACGTTCTGGAACTTGCCGTTGCCCAGGTTGCGGTAGAGGCCGGGCAGGGACTTGCGGCCGCGTGGAGCCCAGTCCTTCGAGTTGAGCAGCAGGATGTCCGCCCAGCCGTCACCGTCAAAATCGAAAAAAGCGCAGCCGGAGCCCATGGTCTCCGGCAGCCATTTCTTGCCCGCGCGGCCCGAATTGTGGGTGAAGCTAATACCCGCTGCTGCTGTCACGTCCAGAAACTGGACGCCGCTGGCCGGCTTTGCTGCTGGCGATGGGGGCTTTTGCGCCGCCAGTGGAACCAGCGCCGCTTGATACAGCAGGCCCACGGGCACCAGTGCTGCCGGGCTGAGGAGTAAACATGAAGCGAGGAACGCTTTCGTGGTCATGGATTGCCTGTCGTTCGTTATTGTCTTCCGGGCTGGTGCTGCGCGGCTTGGCCGTGATCGCCTGGGCTGATTCGTCCGCCTTGAAGCGCCGGAACAGTTTTTCTTCGCGAGCCGCCTTCTCAGTGTCGCCCAAGCCACGGTAGCAGAGCATCAGGTTGTAGTGCGCCTGGACATCTTCGGTATCGACGGCCACCACCCGTTCCAGCATCGCCACCGCCGCCGCATACTCGCGTTTCAGGAAGAGCACCCGGCCCATTTGGTTGAGCACCACCCGATCCCGGGGGTACAGGCCTTCGGTGGTCTTTAGCGACGCCAGCGCACCATCGTAGTCGCCATCCGCCTTCTGGATCATCGCCTTGAAGAAGTGGATGCGGCCGAGTTTCGCGTTGATGGCCAGGGCCTTTTCGATATAGGGCTTGGCGGCTTCGGTCTCGCCTTCCTGGATCAGCGCGCGGGCCACGTTCAGCCAGCCATCGGCATACTCGGGCTCCGCTTCGGTGACTTTCTTGAAGGCGTATTCGGCACCCTTCAAATCACCTTGCAGCAGCATGCCGATGCCCCAATCGTTCCAGCGCTCCCGGTCCGCCTTCGCCACTTTCGGCAGCCAGTCCGTTTTGCCGATGCCCAGGGTCAGCTTCTTTTCGGCCAACACGACGGTCGGGAGCGTGGGCGTCTGCTTCACCGGGCCGGACACATCGGGCGCGCTCGAATAGGCGTACTGCGTGTAGCTGTGGGCAAACTTGCGGTAATTCAGCTTCGCCTCAAACGTGATCGGACCCTTCACGTCTTTGGGTACCTTGACGCGGTAGTGGATGGTGTCGGCCGCGCCGGGCGGGATCAGGCGCACATAGAGCACGCTGCGGGCCTGCCAAGCATTGCGCTTGTTGATCATGTTGCCATCGCCGTCCAGCATGTAGCTACGGTAGAAGTGCGCGCCGCGCTCCACTGGACCGGCGCCGCCGTCTTCCGCCATCCCGCTCCAGAATACGGTCTGGCCGTTCGCATCCTTGCCCACCAGCTCCACCCAGATGTCGAACGCATCCACCGTGCCACCTGGGAAGAAGTGGCCAATCTTTCGCGTCCGCACCACGACGTCGAGCCGCACAGTGGAACCGGGCTCCAGCTTGAAGCCTGCCGTATCGACCGGCGCGGCCACTTTGCCCACTTCCCGAATGTAGGTCGGCCCGGTGGCGTCGCCCTCTTCGCCCACGGCCATGGTGGACGAGAGCTTGGGAGCGGTCTCTCCCGCGCGGCGCTGCATCTCCAGCGCGCCTTTGGAATCTTCCACCGGCGAGGCGGCAAAGATGTCCACTGAGATAAAGCCGTTCTTCAGGAACTTCTCGGTCTCGTTCAATTGGGCCTGATCACCGTTGACCGTCGGCACGGCCGTGTTGGCTCCGGGGAAGCGGTGGTT
>JBIKMK010000320.1:0-5337 GCA_044359315.1 Bryobacteraceae bacterium
TTCGTAGCGTTCGCGCAGGCCACGCAGGATGGAGATCGTGTCTTCCACGGAGGGCTGATCCACCATCACCGGCTGGAAGCGGCGTTCGAGAGCGGCGTCCTTTTCGATGTACTTGCGGTATTCATCGAGCGTGGTGGCGCCAATGCAGTGCAGCTCACCGCGCGCCAGCATGGGCTTCAGCAGGTTGCCCGCGTCCATCGCGCCTTCGCTTTTGCCCGCGCCGACAACGGTGTGCAACTCGTCGATGAACAGGATGATCTCGCCTTGAGATTCCTGCACTTCTTTCAGCACGGCCTTGAGGCGCTCTTCAAATTCGCCCCGATACTTGGCACCGGCGACCAGCGAACCCAAGTCGAGCGACACGACGCGGCGGTTCTTCAACCCCTCCGGAACGTCGCCACGGACGATGCGCTGTGCGAGGCCTTCGGCGATGGCCGTTTTGCCGACGCCGGGCTCACCGATCAGCACCGGATTGTTCTTGGTGCGGCGCGAAAGCACCTGGATGACGCGGCGGATCTCTTCATCGCGGCCGATCACCGGGTCCAGCTTGCCGTCGGAGGCGGCCTTGGTCAGGTCGCGGCCGTAGCGGTCCAGCGCTTCGTAGGTGGCTTCGGGATTCTGGGTGGTCACGCGTTGCGCGCCACGGACCTGGGCAATGGCGCTATCGAGCTTATCGCGCGTCAGCCCGGATTCGCGAAGAATGCGGCCCACGGCTCCGGTATCGGCCAGCGCGGCCTGAAGCAGGTGCTCCACCGACAGGTACTCGTCCTTCAGCTGCTTGGCCTGCTCCTCGGCATCGGCAAAGAGCTTGGTGAAGCGCGTGGTGACGTAGACCTGGTCAGGCGACCCGGAGGCCATGGTCACCTTAGGCAACTTGTCGAGCTCCGCCTCCAGCTTGCGACGTAGCGGGTCAGCGCTTAAGTTCAGGCGGCGCAGCAGCGTGGAGGCTAGGCCATTGGACTGCTCGAGCAGAGCGAGCACCAGATGCTCAGCATCCACCTGCTGGTGACTGCGCTTGAGGGCGATGCCTTGGGCGGACCGGACGGCCTCTTGGACTTTTTCGGTGAAGCGTTCGAAATTCATGGAGAACTCCCAAAGAGATAATAGCAGGTTATATTAGCGATGTCTACTCATATTTTTGATCGAACACCGCCGAGGTATTGACAACTGGTCAACTAGTTGTCTAGTCTATTTGCATGACCGTCGGTGCGTTCGAAGCCAAAACCAAACTCTCTGAGCTGCTGGATCGGGTGGAGCGGGGGGAAGAAGTCGTGATTACCCGCCACGGCCGCCCAGTAGCCCGCCTAATGCCGACCGTCGAACAGGAGAACAGCAGGCGCTGTGACGCTATGGATGCGATCCGCAAGTTCCGCGAACAAATCTCTCCGGCCACAGCCCAGGAGATTCGCGAACTCATTGAGGCGGGCCGGCCATAGCTTCCGTCGCCATTCTGGACGCCTCCCTGTCGCTGGCCTGGTTGCTGAACGAACCAAGCGCCTACGCCACACGCACTCTGGCCATCGCAGCGAGTTACGACTTCATCGTGCCCGCCAACTGGCCCTTAGAAGTGGCGACCGGCCTGATTCGAGCTGAACGCCGGGGCCGGATCGAATCGGCCGATACCGCCTGGAGTCTACTCATGGCCCTCCGGATCGACACTGAGCCAATGCAGGCTAATCAGGACGTCCCCACCATCATGGCCGCAGCCAGAAGATTCAGCCTGACCGGCTACGACGCCGCCTACTTACACTTAGCTCTGAGCCAAAAGTGCCCCTTGGCTACGCTAGATGCCGCGTTGCAAGAGGCCGCCGCTGCGGCGGGTGTCACTCTGCTGTAGAGCCAGTAAGCGGGAACCCGGAACCTCGCCCCAGTGGCGCGGCGCTGACCCCATGCGCGCGTTCGGTCCCGAGTGAAGTCCGCCCCTTCCCAGCGGGACAACACGATTGTCATCCGTCATGCAATGCCAACTTAACGTTCATATCCCCTTCACATAGTCGCTGGATACTGGTGTTGCCTGCGAGCCCTAGCTGCCATGTAGGCCCAGAGGAACCATGCCTGATCATTACATTCGAAACATTGACAACGAGAGCGAGCGCCCGGATGCCTCCTCTCCCGCATTTGAAGAGGTGCTGACCGCGCGCCGGGATCTGCTGAAGGTCCTCGGGGCGGCCCCCTTGTTTGCAGGTGCGGTTGTGACGGCCGAGAACGCCAGCGCCGCTGAACCGGCGGAGGCGGCCGTGTTGCCACAGGCCGCTTTCATTAACAGCGGGATTGATTTCGACCCGATCCGGCCCGTGCGCTCCGGCACGCAGGACTATATCGACGTCCCCGGCAACTACGAAGTCTCGCTGATCATCCGCTGGGGTGACCCGGTGGTGCCGGGTGCGCCGCAGTTTGATGTCAATGCCCAGACGGCGGCCAAGCAGGCCGTGCAGTTTGGTTACAACAACGACTTTATCGGCTTCTTCCCGGGCTCCGATTGGCGCAGCCAGAACTCCAGCTTCGGCGTCATGGCGGTCAATCACGAGTACGTCAATGAAGAACTGATGTTCCGGAACTACAACGTCGCCAACGTCACCAAAGAACAGGTGGACATCGAGATCGCGGCGCACGGCATGTCCATGATTGAAGTACAGCGGATGCCGAACGCCTGGGTGTATAACGGCAACTCTCCCTTCAACCGCCGCATCACCGGCGAGACCGAGTGCGAAATCACCGGTCCGGCGGCGGGTGACGAGTGGATGCGGACCAGTGCTGACCCCACCGGCCGTCGCGTGCGCGGCACCCTGAACAACTGCGCTGGCGGCAAGACGCCCTGGGGCACGGTGCTCACGGCCGAAGAGAACTTCAACCAGTACTTCGCCAACCTGAACAGCTTGCCCGCCGGCCCGGTCCGTACGGCTCACGCCCGCATGGGCATGCCCACCGGTGCCACGGGATTGCGCTGGGAGAACTTCTACAACCGGTTCGACATGGCGAAGGAGCCCAACGAGGCGTTCCGGTTCGGCTGGATCGTCGAGATTGACCCTTACGACCCGCAGTCTGTTCCCAAAAAGCGGACCGCGCTGGGTCGTGCGAAGAACGAATGCGCCACGACGATTTTGGCCCGCGATGGCCGCGTGGCCGTCTACAAGGGCGATGACGAACGGTTCGATTACGTGTACAAGTTTGTGACCGCGGGACGCTTTAACCCCAGCAACCGCGCCGCGAACATGAACCTGCTTGACGAAGGTACGCTCTACGTGGCCCGCTACGACGCCAACGGCACGGGCGTCTGGCTGCCGCTGGTGTTTGGCCAGGGCCCGCTGACGGCCGCCAACGGCTGGCGCAACCAGGCCGATGTGCTGATCCGCGCCCGTCAAGCTGGCGACGCCCTGGGTGCCACCCGCATGGATCGCCCCGAGGACGTGGAAGCCAATCCCGTCACCAACAAGGTGTACGTCCTGTGCACCAACAACTCCAACCGCGGCGTCGGGACCAACCCGGGTCCGGACCCCACCAACCCGCGCGCGGCCAACCGTTGGGGCCACATCATTGAGATGACCGAAGCCGGCGGCGACAATGGTGCGCTCACCTTCCGCTGGGACATGTTTATGGTCTGCGGCGACCCCAATATCCCTGCTCACCGGACCTTCTGGGCCGGCTGGCAAGGTGAGTTGACCCCCATCGGAGCGCCGGACCAACTGGTGTTCGACAACAAGGGCAACATGTGGATCGGGACTGACGGCATGGCCGCCACCGGTCTTGGTTTCGCGGACGCGATCTACGCCTGCCCCACTGAAGGGCCGGAACGCGGCTATCTGCGCATGTTCATGGCTTACCCGAATGGTTCAGAGTGCTGCGGACCGGAGTTGACGCCGGACAACACCACCATGTTCGGGGCCATTCAGCACCCCGGCGAAGGCGGCACCTTTGGCGGCCGGCAGACCAGCCTCTGGCCCGATGGCCGGGATACCCCGCGCCCGGCCGTGATTGCCGTCGTCAAGGCGGCCCGCGCTGGTTCCCCGATCATCGGCACCCGCTAAAGCACGCTGCGGCTCTCGAGTGAAAGGCCATCCCTTCGGGGGTGGCCTTTTCTCATTTCGCTTGCGGGAGTGTTACCGCCGCGAGAGCAGGTCGCGGATCTCGCCCAGCAGTGCTTCGGTGGGTGTCGGGCCAGCCGGTGCCGCCGGAGGCGCGGGCGGGGGAGCGGTGAGCTTGTTGGCCTGCCGCACGATCATGAAGATCACCAGCGCGATGATCAGGAAGTTGATGACGGCGGTGATGAAGTTGCCGTAGGCGACCGCAGCCACACCGGCCTTCTTGGCGTCGGCCAGCGTGGCGTAGGTGTTGCCATCGAGCGCGACAAACAGGTTCGCAAAGTCGATCTTGCCCGTCGCCAGGCTGATCACCGGCATGATCAGGTCATCGGTGGCCGAGGACACAATCTTGCCGAACGCTCCCCCGATGATGACGCCGACCGCCAGATCAAGCACGTTGCCGCGCTTGATGAAATCCTGAAATTCACTCACCATTCCCATTTTGTTTTTCCTCCAGAACTGTCTTCAGGGCTCAACCAGACCAGCAGCAATCATGGCATAGGGAGCAATCGAAAGTCCAACCGCATTAGGCGGCCGGGGCTTGGCCTTCGACAATGCGATGGTACCGGTCAACCGGCAGGTTCTCGAACCGGTCGACTCGCTTGGATGGCGCAGGCCACTTGATCTCCACCCAATCCAGTTTCGCCGCCGTGCCGAGCCCCAGCACCTCGCGGGGATCGTGCGAAGAGAGATAGCTGCCGCCGTTGTTCTTCAGACGCGACCGCTTGACGCCACCGGCGGACCAGGTAATCCGCGCGCCGATTGCGTCGCGGTTGCAGGTTGTGCCTTCCAGCTTCAACCCCACCCAGTGGTTCCCTTCCCCGGCCACGTTCTTCAGCAGCACCGGCGCTTCGCCACAGTTGGCTACCAGCACGCTGAGTTTGCCGTTGTTCAGATAGTCACCGACGGCCAAGCCTCGCGCGGGCCAGGACTTCAAGAACGCCGGCCCCGCTTGGAGCGAGACATTGCGCAGCTTGCCGCCATCGTTATGGAACAGCAGCAGCGGCTCTTTGTACTTCACTTGCTGCGAATACTGTTCGATCATGTCGTCGGGATGGCCATTGGCCAGGATCAGGTCGGTCGAGCCGTCGTTGTCATAGTCGAAGAACTTTAGCCCCCAACCCGAGAGCAGGCGCGTTGATTGAGCGACGTTGTGTTTGTGCGCGGAATCGGCGAATGATTCGGTCTTCTGGTTCTCATAGAGCGAGAACATCTCCTGGTCGACGTTCGCCACAAACAGGTCTTCCCAGCCGTCCGT
>JBIKMK010000322.1:0-5334 GCA_044359315.1 Bryobacteraceae bacterium
CATTCCCATTGACCGCATGCAGAACCGGTTCCGGTATGCCGGCTTGGTGAACCACAAGGCGGGCCGGCATGACCTCTCATTTGGGGCGTCACTCACCCGGCTGCAG
Organism: Bryobacteraceae bacterium; assembly: GCA_044359315.1. Classification (GTDB taxonomy): domain Bacteria; phylum Acidobacteriota; class Terriglobia; order Bryobacterales; family Bryobacteraceae; genus JAPKYZ01. The sequence continues at coordinate 107 of JBIKMK010000322.1, forward strand.
TTCAATGGACGGGAGACGTCGTCCAACCGGGGCAATTGGTACTTCCGCAATGATTTCGGACGTGATGCGATCACCAATTTCAGACTGGGAGTTCCCAACCGGTTTTCGTTCGGGCTGGGCGAGTTGGCTCGCGGGTTCCGGAACTGGGAACAGCACTACTTTATCTCCGATACTTTTCGCTTGCGCTCCAATCTGACGGTCAATCTCGGGCTGCGCTATCAGCCGCAGACTGGGCCCCATGAGGTCAACGGACTCACGGAGATCCCGTTCCGGTGCGACTGCAACAACCTCGCACCCAGCTTTGGTTTGGCCTGGCGGCTACCACCGCGATGGGGCGTGGTGCGAGCGGCCTACAGCGTTCAGATGGGCGAGATTTTCGCCACCACGTTTCAGTCCTTGCGCTGGAATCCGCCGCAGTTTTTGAAGCCGGAAGTACAAGTCCCCAATCTGCTGGACCCCTTGGCGCAGGCGGACCTTTCGCCGACGGGCCGCGCAACCGTGTTTGTCCTGCCCCGCAATCTGGTGGCACCATATTCGCACCAGTACAACGCCAGTTGGGAGACATTGTTGGCCAACCGGTGGCGGCTGCAATTGGGTTATGTGGGCAGCCGCAGCCACAAGCTGTTCTTGCTGTGGCACACCAATCGCGCGCGTGTGGTGCCCGGCATCCCGCAGACCACGGCCACGATCAATGACCGGCGCCCGGATGCTCGCCTGTTCGAGGTCCGGCCGGTGATGAATGGGTCACGCGCCTACTTTGACGCCGCCCGGGCCACGGTGGTGGTGCCCGAGTGGCGGGGACTGACCTTTGATTTTTCTTACTGGTTCAGCAAGGCGCTGGACAATGGCGGCAATTTCTTGAACACCGGTGCGGGTGATGATGCCCGCCAAGGGTACTCGCAAAGCGAGAACACTCTACAGCCCGATCTTCGGTCGGTGAGTGCGTTTGACCAGTCGCATGCGTTGCTCAGCCGGTTGCGCTATCAGTTGCCGGGCAGCAGGGGCCGGCGATGGATCCGCGAGACGGTGGGGGGCTGGAGTTTCTCCGGTGTCTGGCTGGCCAAGACCGGGATGCCGTTTAGTGTGATCAGCGGCTCGGATGGCCCGGGCTTCGGGAATGTGGATGGGACCAATGGGGACCGTCCGAACATCGTCGACGCCTCGATATTGGGGCGCGCGGTAAACCACCCGGATGACTCCATGAGGCTGCTCCCCCGGTCTGCCTTTGCGTTCATCCGTCCGACGGATGAACGGGGCAATATTGGCATCAACACCTTTCGCCGGGGCGGCATCCTGAATCTGAATTTGGGTCTGGATAAGACCTGGCAGGCCAGGGGGGAGCGCCGCATCCTACTGCGGGGCGAGGCAATTAACGCCACCAATTCCCCTCAGTTCGCAGAACCCAACCCGGACCTCTCCTCACCCGCCTTCGGACGGATCACCAACACCTTAAACGATGGCCGGGCCTTCCGCTTTACCTTGCAGTTGCAGTTCTGATCTGGCGATGGTTTGCACGACGTGCTTCCTCTCGCCAAGTGTCCGTTGCATCAGCACAAAAGCTAAGGCCCCAGCGCTGGATGAACCAGCCTGGGGCCGTGACTTTACGGGAGCAATTTGATTCAGACGACTGACCGTTAGTTGGCCATCCGGCGGCGGATGACAGCCAGCACCGCCAACCCACTGCCGGCAAGCAACAGACCCATCGGCTCCGGCACGGGGGACGGGACGGTGTTCTGGACGCCGGAAATCTGGCTGGAACCAATCACCAGTTGCTTCGTATCCGGGTCGATCGCACCATCCACCGGACCACCGTAGAGTTCCAGCGTGTTGCGGACGTCGACGCGGAAGGTGGGCTGGTCGAAGGTGATGGCCGCCTTCGTCTTCACTTCCTTGGTGGACTTGGTGTAGATGTACGTTTCCAGGGCCAGCACTTCCTTCTCTTCACCCGACAGCACATCGACACAGCCCTTGCTGCCACCGAAGTACCCACCCACGCACAGTTGCGTCTTGTAGTTGGCATAGCCAGGGAAAACCGGAGACTCGGCAAACATCTCCGTTTCGTAGCCCGGAATGACGGAGGGCGGCGGATCGATCGTGTACTCGAAGATGAAAATCAGCTTCTGGCCGGCATTCACCTCAAACTTGTCCGAGAAAAAGCCGAGCGCGTCACCGATCTTGGTAGGAGCCGTCACGATAATGTCGGACGCCTTGGGCCGGACGGGGACGGAGGCACCCGCGTCGGCGAAGGCCAGCACCTGAAATTTCGAGTATTGGATGGTGACATCGTACTCTTCACCTCCAAAAGTCACCTTTGAAAAAGCGCAACCGTCATCACCATAGCCTTGATAGACCGTCAACGCGACGCCAGATGCACACGCAGGCAGGCCCGTACCACTCAAAGTGGTGGCGAACGAAGCAGCCATGACCAATGACTGTAATACAAGAAGCTTGATAATCGTTTTCATTGTTTTTATTTCCTCCATCGAACTTCCGCCAGAATAACACGGGGTTTTGCCAATGCAAGTCCCTAGACGGACCCGGAAACCACCTGCTGCACCAAATTTCGCCCGGTGGAAAGAAGATGGCCGGCATCGAGCCCGAGTGTGATGTACCGCACCCCGGCATCAATCCAGCGGCGGGCTCCAGCCGGAGTATCGGCGTAGGTGCCGATGACGCGCTGGGATCCGGCTTTCCGCACGGCCTCGAAAATCGCATTCTCTACCTTTTTATCAGCAACTTGGCCGGGAATCCCCAAGGCCTGCGACAAATCGTACGGCCCCAGAAACGCCACATCAATTCCGTCGAGCGCCAGAATTTCCTCCAAATCAGCGACTCCACCGCGACCTTCGATGTGAACCACGACGGAAATATCCTGGTTCGTTCGGTCCAGGTACTCACTAGTAGGAAAGGACCGGTACCGGGCTGAGCGGACATAGGGCTGAAGTCCGCGTTCACCATGAGGGAAGAAGCGCGCCGATCGCGCCGCGGTGCGCGCCAAGGCCGTGGATTCGATCTGTGGGACGTGCACCCCGGCCGCACCCCAATCGAGCGGCAACCGGATGGCGACCGGGTCACACTGCGGTACGCGGACCATCGCCGTCAGCCCCACCACCTCTGCCGCCCGGATCATCTGCTCCGTCGTTTCCGGATTGATAGCCCCGTGTTCGTTGTCGATGACGACAAAGTCAAAGCCGCTCAAGCCCAGGATCTCCACCACCTGGGGCGAGGGAATCTGGACAAAAGTTCCGAGGACATATGGCTGCGATGCCAGCCGGCTCTTGAGGGAGACCACGGTTAGGGCAGCTCCTTGACGGCCAGATTGCGGTAACGGTGAAAGCCGCCCGCCTTCCAGCGTTCATTCTTCGACCCCGGCACGCTGCGGTGGGCTTGCAGGGCGATCATGCCACTGGTCGCGCCGCCGGGCAGGTAGTTGGCTTTGGCCGTCCAATCGGTGACCTTGACACCGTTCATCCACACCTGAATGTGCGGCACGTCGCCCTCAATCCGGGCGCGGATGGAGTTCCACTCGTTCTCCTTCCAGTTCCGCCGCCAGTTCTTGTCGATGCGTCCTTCCGATGGCTCCTCTTTGTTCAGCGCCTCCAGCTTCTCGCCATAGATGCCACTGACGTTGCCGCCCTCCAGGTAGTCGAGCAGCACCTGGTAGGCTTCGCCTTTCTCGGTGGAACGCAGGAACAAGCCGCCGTCGCACCCGAAATCAGGCTTGATCTCGACGTAGACCTCAAAGTTCTTGTAGCTCTTGTTGGTGAGCAGAATGCCGCCGTTTCCCGCTGGTTCCTGCGTGACGGTGAGCACGGCCGGTGCGCCCTTGGGTTGCTCCAGCTTCCAGGCCTTGGTATTGCCGTGGTGGTTCACCTCACTGACGTGGAAGGCGGCCACCGGGTTGTGGCCCGTGAGCAGAGGAGTGAAGCCGCTGGGCACCTGAGCCACCAGTGGTGCGGCGAGGCAAAGGATCAAATTGCGCATTTGGTGATGAGTATATGATGTCCTGCTGCTTGGCAACAGGCTCGAGCTCTCAATTACACGCTCCGGCGTCGGCGCTAGTAGCCCGCCCATCGAGACCGCGAAGCTGGCCTCGGCCACTCGTCCGCCGCGAGGTACGAGCTACTCTAACTCATCTCCAACCGCCGGGGGCACATCCTGGCCGACGCTCTTGAGCCAGGCCAAAGTGTACTCCGGATTGCCCCGTTTAGCGCGTTCGCGAAGGTAGTCGACCGTTTTGAGGGCGGCCACCTTTTCCGCCACCGCAACATTGATCACCGGGTCCAGTAGCGCCACCAACTCCGCATTCACTGCCACCGGCAAACCATAGCGTCGCCCGAGCGCCACCACCATCCCATTCAGTGCTTCGATTTCAAGCGGCCGCCCGCGTTCCCGATCTTGCAGCATCGAGGTCCGCGTGCCGGGCGGATAGGACCCGAGCATCTCCAGCACCCGAGCGCCTTCTTCATCCGCCAGCCGCGCGCCATCGGCCTGCGCGACCGGCAAGGCCTCAGCCAGGATGCGCTGCGCCCAGTCACGGTAGTGCGGTTCGGCTAGAATCTCGAGGCCTCGCCCGGTGAGCGCGGTGAGCGGGTTTGAAACACAGTTATGCAGCATCTTGCGCCAGGCTGCCGTGTGGAAGTCCGGCTCCTCAAAGACCGCCAACGCCGTGCCGGCGAACAGCTGGCGAAATGCGACCGACCCACCACCGGCCGGTACGGTGAAGTGCGCGCGGGGAGGCTGGAACGCCCGCAGCCAGCCGTTCTGCGGTTCCACATAGACATAGGACAGAACCGGGATTGCCGGGTATGGCACTACCCGTTGCTCATGATGGACCCCGTTCTGGATGACGGCCACGGGCTGCCCGGCGGAGCAAAGCGTTTCGAGCCAAGACATCGCGCTCGGCGTGTCCTGCGCCTTGACGGTGAGCAACGCCAGATCAGCCGATGGTGGCGAATCGAGAAAGTAGGGGATATCAAAAGGCTGAAAGCCTTCGACGCGGACCGCCTCCGGGGGCCGGCGCACACAAAAGAAAACGTCATGGCCGGCGGCACGCAAATGAGCCGCCAAAAACATCCCCAAATTTCCGGCGCCGATGATGGCGATGCGAGACATGGACGATTCTTGAGTTTAGGGGATGGCGAACTGGGCCGGCGCCTAATGCTTGGCCGGGCTGATGCTCGTTCGTAAAGCCGGGCCGCCTTTGCTGGCCCGGCCCAGTTACCATC
>JBIKMK010000011.1:0-17702 GCA_044359315.1 Bryobacteraceae bacterium
TCACGTGCATATTCGGTCCAAACATCATTCCAGCAATGACTTAGGAGATCTACAGCAGCCAGAAGGGCAGTCTGTTCTACCCCCCATCCCTCTTCTGGAATATCGGCAGGATCAGGGTAATGATGATCTCGGGATTCGTCCCTGCCCGATGCGGTGAATGAGCGTTCACCCTACGCTATTGAAGTGATGGCGCTAGGGTTTTTTGCATAGGCCTATATCGATTGGCTATACTACGGTCCAATCAGAGGTAGCCCAGCCCCGAGCAGGAACCCAGAATAATCCTGCCGGTGGACATGATTTGGGGAAACCCCAACAACTTCTTCCTCACGGTAAACCAGGTGCCACTCCATCTTGGAGAACTCCGTTGAACCGTTGAGGCGTGTTGCGTCCGTTTTACATCAGCCTTTACATCAGTCTTAGCCCCTCGGGCGAAATCTAACGCTGCAACAGCTGGATACGCACGGATCCACCGACACCAAGTAGGGAGGTCTGGTGTAAGGCAATCGGATATTTCAGCTCGTTCTTGGGTGAGGAGGGAACAACACTCATATGAAGCAGTTCACGCGAAAGCCGGTCGTGCTGGGTAAAGCTGTCTGGGCACTGCTTGCCTGTAGCGTATCTTGGGCGCAACCTCTCATCACTGTTCAACCCGTCGTGGACGCGATAACGCCCACGTCGGCGAGAGTGACCTGGATTACCAACGTAGCCTCAAGTACAAGAATCCGGTATGGGCTAACCACCGCCTACGGTGGTCTGACGAATGGCCAACCAGCGGCCACAATCGACCATTCCTGGTATCTCTCTGGGCTCAAACCCAGCACTACCTATAATTTTCAGGTCTGTTCGGCTGTCGGAACGGCGGAAACGTGTAGCTCCAATCAAGTCTTAACCACCACCGCCCGCGCTTCTGGCGGATCAAGTCCAGATGTCCCCGTACTGCCGCGGGAGGTTCCCACCGCTCCGCCCCCCGGTGCCTATGGGCCACCATTTTTCGTCAATGAACAGTGCTCGAACCTACCGACGATCTTGACGTCACTGGCCAACCTGACCGGTTCCCTGCACTATGTCGTCCAGATCCCCGCCGGCACCACGTGCTTGGGGCAGTTCGTATTTCCGCGGCGTGCGAATCATACGGGTTGGGTGATCGTCAGAACCTCCAGTCCAGATTCATCCTTCGCCGTCGAGAACGAACGCATCAACGAAAGCGACACGCCTGCCCTGGCCAAATTCGTCACTGATGCTCTGCCCGCCCTGTGGTACAGAATTGCTTCACTCCCCAGTAGCTGCACTAAGGGTACCTTCGCCTGGGTCTCTGATGTGCCTGGTTTTGCTGTTTACGAATGCATCAACCGGGTCACGTCGGCACCCTGGCCGATCACGTATGCCAGCCCCGACAAGGACCGGGTGGTTCTGTCAGTTCCGGGTCATGACTTCAAGACTGGCGATCTGATTCGAGTGGCTGGATCAAGATCCGCTCGGATTAACGGCACTTTTCGAATCACTGTTTTGACGCCAGACAGCATCCGGCTGGACAACTCCTCTTTCGCTGGTGTGCTTGAGGGCAATTGGGGAGGAACGGCCACCAGGTTTGACATCTGGACACAGCTCCCATTTAAGGAAAGTGCCGGGCCGCCATCATCAGCAACTCTCCCTGCACCGGTGCCTCAGCCGATTTCGTATGCCAGTCCCGACAAAGACAGGATCGTTCTGCTGGTACCGGGGCATGGTTACCGCACTGGCGATCAGGTTCGAGTGGAGGGATCGAGAGCCACTCGGATTAACGGTACCTGGTTCATTACAGTGTTGACGCCGGACACCATCCTGTTGAACAATTCCACTTTTGCGGGCATACTCGCCGGCAGCTGGGGCGGAACGGTGACCCAGCTCACATCCAGTACTGCGCCGGCTCCACCGCCATGTACCCCGAACGAGTGGCTGTATCGCAGCGACATCACGCCCAATACCCGAGCGATTTTCTGGTGCACTTCGCCGGGTGTATGGACACAGATGCGCCCCATCAATGTCGGCGAAATAGGGCAACATGCCCCCATTCAGGTGGCGGCCAGTGCCAGCCGTTATCACTTTGTGGGGTTGGAAGTGACTCATGTGCCCGTGCCCAACCCTCCGCCTGCCTCCTGGAGCAACCCTCCTTACACTCAGCATCAGTATGGCGCGCTGATCCTGCTCCAGAACACCAATACCAACATCATCATCGACCGCTGCAACATTCACGGCTTGGATTATCCAGCGCGCCTGTCCTATGGAATCTTGATGAATGGAGCAGACATCGCCCTGCTCGGGTCCCGAGTGACGCGCGTGAATCGCTGGACAGAAGCGAACGTCGCCGGTGCGTCGCAGGAAGCATACGCCATCATGGTCCCGCAGGGCCCTGGACCCGGCCGGATAGAAAACAACTTCATTGAAGCCATCGGCATCACCGTTTACTTTCCCAACAGCAGCGGCCCACCGCCCGCTCACTACACGATCCGGAAGAACCACTTTTCTCATCCTGACAAGTACCTGTACGGATCACCGCAAAACACCTCCGGCAAGAACTACATGAATCGGAACATCCTGGAGCTGAAGGCCGGCAAGTTCTTCTTGATTGAAGGCAATATCTTTGATGGCAATTGGGTGGATGTTGTCCAGGGGGCGCAAATTCTGCTGACTCCAAGGAGCAGCGTGGTGGGGGCCACAACCGTGAGTACCCTCTCGGGCAACACCGTTACGTTCACGGGCAACACCTCTTATCAGCCCGGAATGCTGCTGAAGTTTGTCAATACCAACGGTGAGCGCTTCATCACCGAGGTAGCCTCAGTTCCAACTAGGACATCCGTCACCCTACGCAATCCGCCAGCGGGTCTCCAGGTGGGGGCGCGAGGAACAGCGGTTTCTTCGATAATCCACATTTCCGATATCAACATCCGGAACAACGTTTTTCGCAACGCCCCCAATGTCCTATGGATCAGCGGTCACGACAACCAAAACTTACTGCCGACGACACTCACCACCAGCCGGATTTCCTTCACCAACAACTTGATCTACGGCATCAATGCATTGAGCGCCGCTGAAGGGGGACGCAATTCACCCTTGGGCATTAGCGAACAGGGGCGCTCGGGAATCCTCGTGTTCGCGGCGCTTGGCGTCGAAGATCTCATTGTCCGGAACAATACCCTCGGCGACATCAAAGGGAATAGCCCAACGTTGTTGTCCAACGACAGTAATCTGAGCGGCACAAACGGTGGTCTGGACGTGAGAGACAACATTTTTGTGGCGGAGGGATCAGCCACCGGGCCCATTTCGAACAGCATCAGCGGGAACCCTCGAGGCAAGATTGCGCTTGACCAGCAGTGGACAGAGTTCCCAACACCCGCGTGGAGCTTTCAGAACAATGTGTTCTGCTGTGCCGCCCCGGCTAGCACCATCACCAACGCCCCTCCGGCAAACATCTGGATGACATCTGTATCCGAGGCGGGATTCGCCAATCCGACCGCTGCTGATTACAGCCTGACCCCCAGCAGCAGCATCAGGGCTGGCGCAGTCTGCGTCACCTTGCCGACAGTCACTTGTTCCAGCGATGGAAAAGCCATTGGTGTCGATATGGATGCTTTGAACGCTGCCACGGCGAAGACCCTTTCGGGTCTCAGATGAGCGGCTAAAATAGAAGCAGGTGGGCCCGGTATAGAAGTCCCGGCCACCGGATCGGCATCTCCCCAATTCAATGTGCGGCATAGCCGGATACATCACCGTTCACGCCCCGTCTAACGGCCGAGGCCTGCTGGAGCGCATGACGAATGTCATCGCCCATCGCGGACCCGACGAAAACGGCTACTACGAAGACCAGCACGCCTTTCTCGGACACCGGCGCCTGAGCATCATCGACCTGTCCACCGGACAGCAACCGATGACCAATGAAGACGGCACCCGGTGGATCATCTACAACGGCGAGTTGTTCAATCACAACTCCGTCCGTCCCGAGCTGGAAGCGGCCGGACATCGGTACAAGACGCATTCCGACACCGAAACTCTCCTGCACGCCTACGAGCAGTGGGGCGCCAAATCGATTGACCGGTTCCGCGGCATGTTCGCCTATGTCATCTGGGACCCGGCGCGCAAAGAGCTGTTCTGCGTCCGTGACCGGCTGGGCATCAAGCCGTTTTACTACTACTTTGACGGCCAGGTGTTCGCCTTCGCCAGCGAGATCAAGGCGTTGCTCGAGCACCCGTCGATTTCGGCGCGGATGGAAGAAGGCGCGCTGAATGAGGTGCTGGCATTTGGCTACGCCAGCGGCGAGCAGACGCTCTACCGCGGCATCCGCAAACTGATGCCGGGGCACCACATGACCGTCCGGGTGGCCAATGACCGTCTGGAGCAGCGCATCGAACAGTACTGGGATGCGCCGATCACGGCCGCCTCGCCCGAACGCAGCGAGCAGGAGTGGATCGACGAACTCCGGCGCCGCCTGGAAGAGACCGTCCGGATGCGCCTGATGTCGGACGTGCCGCTGGGCGTCTTCCTATCGGGCGGCCTCGATTCCAGCGCCATCGCGGCGCTGATGAAGAAGATGGTATCCGGTCCGCTAAAGACCTTTTCGGTGGGCTACGACGAAGAGCAGTACAGCGAGTTGGGCTACGCCCGCCGCGTGGCTGACTACCTGGGCACGGAGCACCATGAAGTGCGCGTGGGTATGTCGGAGTTTTTCAACACGCTGCCCAAGCTCGTCTGGCATGAAGACGAACCGATCTGCTGGCCGTCCAGCGTGTCTCTCTACTACGTCTCGAAGCTGGCCAGCGAGAACGTGAAAGTGGTGCTGACCGGAGAAGGCTCCGACGAGCTGTTTGCCGGCTACTCGCGCTACGCGCATTATCTGAAGCAGCAGCAATGGCTGCCGGCCTACCAGATGCTGCCGGGTGGAGTGCGGAAGTTGATCCGGGATCAGGTGGCCACCTCGTCGCTGTTGTCGGCCACCTGGCGCCGGAAGCTGCAGCACACCTTTGTGGGCCTGGAAGATAACCTGTCGTCGCTCTACCTGGACAACTTCTATTCCGCCTTCGGGCAGAAGGCGCAGGAGCGGATGATGACCGCACCAATCGTGCCCATCTATGGCCATGTGGAGAGCTACTGGAACAAAGCAGCCGCGGCCTCACCGTTGCAGCGGATGCTCTACACGGACCAGAAAACCTACCTGCTGGAATTGCTGATGAAGCAGGATCAGATGTCGATGGCGTGCTCGATTGAAAGCCGCGTGCCGCTCCTCGACCACACCTTTGTCGAGTTCGCGGCCACGGTGCCCGCTTCGATGAAGCTCCGCGGAGCAGGGAAGTACATCTTCAAGAAAGCCGTCGAAGACATCCTGCCGCACGACATCATCTACCGGCGCAAGATGGGCTTTCCGACACCGATGCGGCAATGGCTGCGGGAGAAGCGCGCGGAGCCGCTCTACAAGCTGCTGCGGGATCGTGAAGGCTTGCTGGCCTCGATTGTGAAGCGCGAGGCGCTGGATGATTTGATCCGCAAGCAACAGGAAGGCATCGAAGACTGTACCGACCGGCTGTGGCGGCTGATCAATGTGCAGGTGTGGGGCGATGTGTTCTTGACCGGTCGCACGTCGCGGCATGATGAGTTGCTGGAAGCGCCTGTCGGGGCAGGGAAGAGCTAGGCGCGTATGAAGATCCTTTGGGCCTGTTCAGTGTTTCTGCATCCCACGACGCGAGGCGGGCAGATCCGGACCCTGGAGACGTTGAAGCAACTCCACAAGCGGCACGAAGTGCACTATGTGGCGCTGGCGGATCCAGCGGACCAGGAAGGTCCGGCGCGGGCTGTCGAGTATTCCAGCAAGGTCTATCCGATCCCCTACCGCATTGCGCCGAAGACGTCGGCAAAGTTTTACGGGCAGCTGGTGGAAGGTCTGTTCTCCCCGGTACCGGTGGTGGTGTTCCGGAAGAAGTCCGACGCGTTGCGGGCCAAACTGGAGGAACTGATCGAGCGAGAGAAGTTCGATAGCGTCGTTTGTGACTTTCTGACGCCTTCGATCAATATGCCGCAGCTGGACCAGTGCGTGCTCTTCCAGCACAACGTGGAAACCATGATCTGGCGGCGGTTGGCCGAGACGTCGACGGGCTTCAAAAAGATCTACATGGACCGCCAGGCGGCCCGCATGTTCGAGTACGAGAAGCGCGTCTGCCGGACTGTGCGTCACACGATTGCGGTCTCCGATATCGACGCGCAACTGATGCGAGAGATGTTCGGTGTCACCAATGTGGAAGCCGTGCCAACGGGTGTGGACATTGAGTACTTTGCTAAGCCGGCCAGAGCCACCCGTGAATCCGACATGGTGTTTGTTGGCTCCATGGACTATCTGCCGAACGTCGATGGCATCTTGTGGTTTACCCAAGAGGTGCTGCCGCTGATCCGCAAGAAGCGCCCGGATTGCACGTTGACGGTGGTGGGCCGCAAGCCGCCGCGGGAGATCCAGGCGATTGCCGAGGCTGATCCGAAGGTGAAGATCACCGGCACGGTGCCTGATGTCCGTCCTTACCTGTGGGGCGGCGCCCTGTCGATTGTGCCGTTGCGTGTGGGTGGCGGGACACGGCTGAAGATCTACGAGTCGATGGCGGCGGGCACGCCGATTGTGTCGACCACGATTGGAGCCGAAGGCCTGGAGATCCATCCGCCGCACGATATCCGGATCGGCGACACCGCCGAGGAGTTCGCGGCGCAGACGCTAGCCTTGCTCGATAGCGAGAGCCAACGCGATGCAGTGGCCCAGGCGGCCTGGGAATTGGTCAACGCGAAGTTCTCCTGGGAGAAGATTGCGCGTGACTTTGAAAACATCCTTGAGCGAACCAGTGCCGGCGCCACCGTCTGACCGCGGCCAATGGGCTAAGCCCTGGCCCGTTTTGCTGATGGTCCGGGAACTGAATCTGGGTGGCTGCGAGCGCGACCTCACCAAGATTGCCTTGGGCCTGGACCGCACTCTATTTGAGCCGCATGTGGGCTGTTTTCACCCGGAAGGTTTCCGGATGGCGGAGCTGCAGGCGGGTGGGGTACCGGTGGTGCGATTCCCGGTCACCTCATTCGGTTCGCTGTCGGCCTTTACGGCGGCCTCTCAGCTGGGTGATTACATGCGGCGTCATCGGATCCGGTTGTTCCATGCCTATGATTCGCCCACCGTGGCCTGGGGCGTGATGGCGGCTCGCTTCCAGGGTGCGCCGGTGGTGCTCTCCAGCCAGCTTTCCTACCGCGGCCTGAATGCCAATCGCTTGACCCAACAATTGATCCGTTGGTCGGACCGGTTGGTGGATCGTGTCGTGGTGAACTGCGAAGCGATGCGGCGGCATCTGGTGGACGATGAAGGCCTGAAGACTGAGAAAACCTACCTCTGCTACAACGGCGTTGAGACGGAGGTGTTCTATCCACCCGCCACGTCCGAGCGTGAACGGAGGCCCGAGCTTGAAGGCGCTTCGGTGGTGATTGGCAGTGTGTGCGCCTTGCGCCGCGAAAAGCGTTTAGATCTGATCCTGGAAGCCTATGCGCGAGTGAAGGGGCTGCGGCCCGGCGTGAAGGTGGTGATGGTGGGCAGCGGCGTGGAACGTGAAGGGTTGGAGCAACAAGCGGAGCGGCTGGGAATCCGCAGCGATGTGGTGTTCGTCCCGGCACAACAGGATGTCGCCTCCTGGCTGCGGTCCATGGACATCTTTGTGCTGGCGTCTGAGTCTGAAGCGTTCTCGAATGCCCTACTGGAGGCGCTGGCCTGCGGCTGTGCGCCCATCGGGTCCAGCGTGGGCGGTACACCGGAGCAGATCGTTGACGGTGAGCGCGGCTTTATCTTTCCCTCGCAGGATGTGGCCGCGTTGGCTGACAAGTTGAAGAGGCTGATTCTGGATGACGGTCTGCGGAAGAGCTTCGGGCTACGCTCCGCTGAGTTTGCCCGGACCGAACTATCGATGGGCCGGGCCTGCGAGCGGATGGGCGGGCTATACCGCTCGCTTATCGAGCAAGCAGCTTCTCGCGCAGCTTAAGGTATACCGTGCCGCCCAGGCCTTTGACTAACTTCTTGGTGTCCCACAGAAGTTTCTGCTTTAACGCCGGCCAGCGGTCACCACGGGCGAAAGCCGCACACTCCCCGGCCGGCATGCCGGTTTGAATCGCGTAGCGGCCCAGCACGGCAGTTTCTCCTTCATGCGTTCCCTGCTGGACCGGTTCGGAGTTGAACAGCACCCGGATGCCTGCTTCGGCGGCGGTCTGCGCCACGGCGGGCGAGTAGTAGCCGCCGGGTACGGAAGCGGTGCGAATCGCGGTGCCGGTGATATCCTCCAGCGTCCGTACGCTGTCACGCCATTCACGGCGTAACTGATCAGTGCTGCAGGCGGCCATGCGCGTGGGGTGCGTCACGGAGTGGCTGCCGATGACGTGTCCGCGCCGCGCCAACTCCGCTACCTGGGGCGGAGTCATGAAGCCGGGAGTGCCGAGAAAGCCGGTGGAGATAAAGAACCAGCCCCGCCAGCCGCACTGCTCCAGCATGCCGGCGATGGGGTCATAGAAGCTTGCGCCGCCATCGTCAAAGGTAAATAGCAAAGGCGTGGTAGCGATGTCCCAGCGTTCAGCCGCCAAGCCTGTGGGCCGCTCGCCTACGGCGTCGCGAATGGCGCTGAGGTGGGCGGCGAACTCCGCCCGGGTCAGCTTGTAGATGTCAGCCCCAGCGCCAGGAAAGCCGCTCGCATGCTCTTGGCCGGGCTCGATGACGTCGTGATACATCAGCGTGATGGCGTTGGGTGCAGGGATGGGCTTCATAGGTGGATGGGGCCGGCGGCGTCCCCGCGCGTGAGGTGGAGCGTCTTTTGCGCTGTCTCAAAGGGACTGATCTTTTCTGAAATCAGTTTGGGTGAGCCAGCGAAGATGCGGTTCGACGGACCGGACAGATAGCCGGATTGCGCGAAGGCTTCGCTCCAGGCCTGGTGCGTCTGATTACTGATGATGATGTCGACACCACGATCGGCAAGGAAACGAGTAGCCGCCTGGACCATTGCGCGGGCATCTGCCGGGGGCCCAAATACATCGACGATTGTGCCGACGCGGAGATCACCGAAATGGCGGTGGTTCTCCATTTGGGTGTCGAGCAGAATGGCCCATCCGGAAGGCAGCCGGAGGCGCAGAAACCGCGGGTCACTTTCCGGATAACGGATAGCCAGGATGCGGGCGTCTCGCACGGCCAGCAGCGGGTAGACGGTCTTGAGCTGGTTGAAAGTCTCATCCGCCCAGGCACCAAAGGCGGGCACAAGGTCAGCCGTCATGCGTGGGGCGGACTGGGTCTTTAGCGACTGTAGCAAGCCCAGTCCAATGGTGGCGGCTCCGGTGAGGGCGGCGATGTCGAAGGCCAAGCGCTTCTTCGGGTTCTGCCGCACGGATCGCAGATTGCGCAGGACGCGGGCGGGGTTGACGGCGCGGAAGAAAAAAGGCGAGGTAAACATCGGCCACTTCATCGCGGCCAGTGTGCGGGGGAAAGGCCGGTCATAGCTGCCCATGCCGAGGCAATAGACGTAGGGGGAGCGCTTCAGGCTGTGACGGATAACGGCCGGCCCGACGCTGGAGTAAGCGCGATTGATCAAGCCTTCCGAGAGGGGCAGGCGGTAGTTGGAGACGCGGCAAGGCTGCCCCTGAAACGTCCACGGTTCGTGCGTCAGGAAGTATCCGCCACGCACCACGCCTTCATCAACAGCCAGAAAGAACTCCTGGTAAAGAGGCTCTGATGGATCAGTAGAGTATTCGCTGCGCGGCTCCTCGGGAAACTTGAGGTCGTCATCGAGACCGCCAGCGATCAGGCGGGCGTTGAAGGCCCGGACGGCCGGCGACCATTCAGCGGTGTAAGGAATAATCTCAAGCGGCATTGTCAGGCCTGTAGTGCCGCATAGTCTTTTTTCCCAGACCCGGTCATCGGGAGGGCGGCCACGGCTTGGGGCTTAATGGCGCTGGGTGGAATGCCAAGAGTTCGGGCGGCCTCCTGCGTCAAAGCGTGCAGGTCGAACTCGGCCAGGGCTTCCAGAAAGACCAACAGCGTATCGCGGCCGCTATCAAGAGCGGCGGCACGAACGGGATAGCTGGCTTCAAGCATGGTTTCGACATCCACCAGATTGACGCGTTTGCCGAACAGCTTGGCGAAGCGCTTCAGGCGTCCGGTGATGTAGTAGAAGCCATCCGCGTCGACGCGTCCTAGATCGCCGGTGCGCAGCATACCTCCCATGTCGTCGCCCAAGGCCAGCGACGCCGCGGAATCAGCGTAGCCCAGCATCACATTGGGGCCACGGTAGATCAACTCCTGCATGCCATCCGCACCTTCCACCGCCTCCAGCGCCAGCTCGCCACCCGGGATAGCCACCCCGATGGAGCCGACCTTCTGCGCGAGTTGGTCCGCGGGGACGTAGGAGATCCGGGCCGTGGCTTCGGTTTGGCCGTACATCACAAAGAACCGGGCACCCGCGGCTTGGGTCAGTTGGGCGTAATGCTGGATCAATGGGTCGGCCAGCTTGCCGCCGGCCTGGGTAAGCGTCCGCAGGGTAGGTTGTGTGGCCGGGTCGAACCGGAGGCGCTTCAACGTCTCGTACATGTGTGGAACGCCCGCAAAAGAGGTGCAGTGGTGGTCGCGCACATGGTTCCAGAAATCCGGCCGCAAGAACGAGTGCGGGTTGATCACGGTGGCGGCACCCGCGGCCAGATGCGAGTTGATCAGCGAGAGGCCGTAGGAGTAGTACATCGGTAGGCTTTGCGTGGAGCGTTCCGCGCTGGACAAGCCAAGATACTGGGCGATCGACCGGGCATTAGCGGTGAGATTGTCCTGTGTCAGGCGGACCAGTTTAGGGTCGCCAGTGGAGCCTGAAGTAGTCAGCAGCAGCGCGAGATCAGTATGGGGTGCCGGGGCTTCCCGGGGTTCGATGCGCTCCAGCAGTTGGAAGCCGGTGGGGAGTGTAGTTGCGTGGCGGTAGCCATCGAGTGAGCCCTCCCGCAGCAGCACCACCGGCGGCGCAAAGGCGTCGAGAATACGTTGTGACTGGCCGGCGCGGCTTTCGTCCAGCAAGCAGACCGGCTGGTTGGCGGCCAGGCAACCCAGGTAGGTGGCAATGGCGGCGCTGGAGCTGGAACAGAACAGAAAATGCGGCCGGCGGACTGCACCAGCCGGGGTGGAGTGGAGCGCGTCGGCGACGGACCGGCTAATCGCAATCAGAGCGCCGTAGGAGACGGTGCCGGAGTCCTCGATGATGGCCGGCTCATGCGGCGGGTGGGCGGCGGCCAGATCGAAGATGCTAGTTGTCGAACGTGACACCGTGTTGGCCTAAGATCTCGATGGCTTTCTGGGCGCTGGTGAGCTCGGTGATGTTTTCCGGGGAGAGCTCCACCTCAAAGGCGAGCTCAAGTTCGGTGACCAGGGCGATATGGCCGACCGAGTCCCAGCCGTCGGTGGAGCCGAAGCTGAGGGTGTCCAGGTCAGTGCCGGGGGCGATTCCCAGCGCGCCGACGAAACAAGTATTCAGTTTTTGCCGATTCATGAATAGGTAGGGGGCTCCGCTAGAGTGGTTAAGGGAAGCGTCCACACTCTCTTTCTCTCATCGAATGGATTACGCCATCCTTATCGTCATCTCGAGCGCAGCCTTTCTATTGTACGTTCTGTTCGGCTATCCAATCGTTTTACGACTGTGGCCGGGAACCAAGCGCGGGCGCCTGCAAGCAAGTGTCGAGCGGCCGCCAGAGCGTTGGCCCACGGTGTCGGTGGTGATGCCGGTAAAGAATGGCGAGCGGTGGCTGGAGGCCAAGTTGTTGACGCTGCTGGAGCTAGACTATCCAGCCGAGAAGCTGGAAGTGCTGGTGATCGACAACGGTTGCGACGATCGGTCGGCGGAGATCGCCCAGCGGTATGCATCTCGCGGCGTGCGGCTACTGAAAGCAGCCGGGGGCGGCAAGGCTGGAGGCTTGAATGAAGGCTTGAAGCATGCCACCGGCGAGATCCTGTTCATGACCGACGTCCGGCAAAGGCTGGACCGTCAGGCGTTGAAGATGCTGGTGGCGTGTTTTGATGATCCGGAAGTCGGCGTGGCCAGCGGTGAACTGATGATCCTGAAAGGTGACAGTGAGGAGGAGGCCAATGTGGGCCTCTACTGGCGGTACGAGAAATGGATCCGCCAGTGCCATAGCGACATTGATTCCGTGATCGGTGCCACGGGCGCCATCTATGCCATGCGGCGAAGTTTGGCGCAGCCGCTGCCGCTCTACACGCTGAATGACGACGTCCATCTGCCGCTGTGCGCGTTCTTTGCGGGCTACCGGGTGCTGTTTGTGCCGGAGAGCCGGGCCTATGATGCGCCGACGGCGCTGGATGCGGAGTTTAAGCGCAAGGTGCGGACACAGGCGGGTGTCTATGAGCTAATCGGGCGGTTTCCGGGCTTGATGGGGCCCCAAAACCGCATGCTGGTACACTTCTTGTCGCACAAGTTTGGGCGGCTGGTGCTGCCGTGGGCGTTGGTCGCGTTGCTCGTGGCCAGTCCGTTTCTGCCGGGGCCGTGGAATCTCCTGATGCTGGCGGGGCAGGGCCTGTTCTATGGGCTGGCTCTGGTGGATCCATGGATCCCTGAGGCTTCCAAGCTGAAGAAGCTCACCAGCGTCATCCGGACGTTTGTGGTGCTGATGCTGGCGGCGCTGGTGGCGGTTTCGCGGTTGTGGCGGACGCCGGAGAGCTTCTGGCCTCGGCCTACGGTGATGGGGCGGCGCGCCTAGGAAGAAAATGAAGACAAGTGCATATCGCCAGAACGCCTGCGCGTTTAGGCTTGACCAGCCGATCTGTAAACTAGTCCGGCGTAAAGCCCGCGCTATAGTGAAGCTTCGGACCGCTGGCTGATCAATTCAAAGCAGAGATGGAATCTTCACAACTAGGCCAGAAAGTCCGAAGTGCGTACCTTTGGACATTTGCGGGCACATTCGTTAAGCAGGGCCTCACCTTTGGCCTCAGCATGCTGCTGGCCCGGCTGCTCAGTCCGGCCGATTATGGCTTGATTGGCATCGTGCTGGTGGTGATCAGCTACCTGTCCAGCTTTCAGGATCTTGGTTTGGGCGATGCGGTCATCTATTTCAACGATGACGATGCAGCCTTGCCCACCTATTTCACGACCACCGCCCTGATGGGGAGTGTGCTGACACTGGCCACGTTCCTGCTGGCACCTTGGATTGCCGATTTCTACCATCAGCCGGAGTTGGTGCCGCTGATCCGCGTAATGAGCTTCAGCATCGCAGTGAACGGACTACGGTCCGTGTCCCAAGGCATCATTCGGAAGAATTTCCAATTCCGCCAGTTGGTCGTGTTTGAGACGGCGGCGGCAATTGGATCAGCGTCATTGGCGGTCCTGATGGCGTGGCTCGGCTTTGGTGTTTGGAGCCTGGTCACGAATCTGATGGTTTCCTCGGTGGTGCAGACCGGCATTATCATCTCGGTTGTTCGTCCGCGCTTTACCTGGCATCTGGATCTGGAAGTGCTGCGCCGCATTTTGAAATGGGGCTTGCCGCTGACAGGGAGTGTAGTGCTGTGGAAGGTTTATGACAACGCCGACTACCTGATCATCGGCCGAGTGTTGGGGCCGGAGGCATTGGGGCTCTATACGCTTGCCTTCCGGCTGGCCACGCTGGTGAATGACAAGGTATCGGCGATCGTGCTGCGGGTCAGCTTTCCCCAGTTTGCGGCGGTGCTGAAAGAACAGCCCGAAAGAGCGGCGGCGGAATGGCTATCACTCACTCAGCGAGTCGCCTTGATCAATTTCCCTTTGCTGGCCCTGATGAGTGTGTTGAGCGAAGACCTCATCCGGATCCTGCTGGGTGAGAAGTGGCTGGCGGCGGTGGTGCCGATGCGCATCCTGTGTATCGTGGGAGCGATCAAGACGCTCTCGTCGATTTCCTCCAGCATGATTGATGCGATTGGCCGGACGGATGTGTTGTTGGTGATCAACATCGCGATGGCGCTGATCATGCCCGCTGGATTCTACGCCGGCTGTTTGTGGTCCGGCAGCAATGGCGTGGCGATTGCCTGGGCGACGTTGTTGCCGGCCATGCTTCTGTCGATCTCCTGGTGGGTGGCGCGCCAGGTACGTGCCAGTTTATGGGACTACTGCCGGAACCTAACATTTCCCGTGATGGTGGCGGCCGCTGCCGCAGGGCCGGCCTTGCCCCCGGTTCTGCTGATGAAGTCCGGTTGGGCCAGGCTGTTGTTGGGGGGCACGTTGGGTGCCGCCGGAGGACTAGCGGTGCTGCTTTCTAAGCCGGCCGTACGCCGCCAAGCCAAAGATATTCTGGCCAAGATACGGTCCCGGATTCCTGCCCTGGCTCCTAGCGCGGGCTAACAATTGCAATCGATTCGCCACACCCCCGCCGTGGCTGAAAACAGACTGCAATCTCTTTTCACTACAGTAGTATGGGGGGCCGATAAGCAAGCATCGGCGCTCGACCAACGAGAGCAACCTTTACAAAATGAGCACAGAATTCGCGAACGTATCAGTCATTGGACTGGGCTATATCGGACTGCCAACGGCAGCGATCCTGGCCACGCATGGCGTGCCGGTGATCGGGGTAGACATCAATCAGATGGCGGTGGACACGATCAACGCCGGCAAGATCCACATTGTGGAGCCGGAGTTGGAAGCGGTGGTCAGCGGTGTGGTCACGGCGGGCAAGCTGCGGGCGACCACCAAGCCGGAGGCGGCAGACGCCTACATCATCGCCGTGCCGACACCCTTCAAGGGTGACCACGAGCCGGATTTGGGGTACGTGGAGGCGGCCTCAAAGTCCATTGCTCCGCTCCTGAAGAAGGGCGACCTGGTCATCCTGGAATCCACCTCACCGGTGGGCACCACGGAGCAGATGACGGCCTGGCTGGCCGCAGCGCGGCCGGATCTGACGTTTCCCACCTTGGGTGGCGATGCGGCGGATATTTTTGTGGTCTACTGCCCGGAACGCGTGTTGCCCGGGCGGGTGCTGCATGAACTGGTGGAGAACGACCGCATCATTGGCGGCATGACGCCGGCGTGTGCCGAGCGTGCTTCGGCCCTGTACTACACCTTTCTGCGCGGCAAGTGTCTGCTGAGCGATCCGCGGACCGCGGAGATGGCCAAGCTGACCGAGAACGCCTTCCGTGACGTCAACATTGCCTTTGCCAATGAGCTGTCGCTGATCGCGGAGCGGTTGAGCATCAATGTGTGGGACCTGATTGATCTGGCCAACCGGCATCCGCGCGTGAACATCCTGCAGCCTGGTCCGGGCGTGGGCGGCCACTGCATCGCGGTTGATCCGTGGTTTATCGTGCACAAGACGCCCGATCTGGCGCGGATGATTCACACGGCGCGGAAGGTGAATGACGAGAAGCCGCACTATGTGATCCACCGTGTGGAAGAGCATGCCAAACGGTTCTCGAAGCCCGTGATTGCGTGCCTCGGTTTGGCGTACAAGCCGGACATCGATGACTTGCGCGAATCGCCTTCGATGGAGATCGCTGAGCACCTGGCACAGAAGCAGCTGGGTGAGCTACTGATTGTGGAGCCTCATGTGACGGCGTTGCCGAAGAGCCTGGCCAAGTACCCGGGTGTCGAGTTTGCCAGCTTCCAGGCGGCAGTGCAGCGGGCCGATATCGTGCTGCTGCTGGTGAATCACCGGCAGTTCCGGAATGTTGATCGCCGGTTGCTGATGGAGAAGATCGTCATCGACACGCGCGGCATGTGGCGCTAGGTGGGTGGGGTCAAAATGACCACCAGGCGCATCGGGTATCTGGTGAGCCAGTACCCGACTGTTTCTCACACCTTCATCCTGCGTGAGATCCGGGGGTTGCGGGCGCAGGGCTGGGATATCCAGTCCATCTCGATCGGCAACCCGGATCGGCCGAGCGACAAGCTATCAGCTGAAGAGGAAGAAGAGCGGCGGCGGACGCTGTATGTAAAGTCCGCTGGCGTGGGTCCGATTCTGGTGGCCCATTTCGCCTTGCTGCTGAAGCGCCCGGCGGCGTTTTTGGCCACGATGCTCTATGCGGTGCGGCTGGGGCATCCCAGCCTGCACAAGCTGCTCTATTTTGCCGAGGCCGTCGTAGTGGGCACGATGCTCGAGAAGCACGGCTACCGTCACGTACACGTGCACTTCTCGACCACGGTGGCGCTGCTGATGGCGCGCCTTTTCCCCATCACGTTCTCTGAGACCATCCATGGCTCGGATGAGTTTATTGACCCCAAGGGCTTTGCCATGGCCGAGAAGGTAGCGGCGGCGAAACTGACGGTGGCGATCAGCTTGTTTGGGCAAAGCCAGGTGATGCGCTTCTCTGATGCGGCGCATTGGGACCGGATTGCGGTGTGCCGGTTGGGCATTCATCCGCGGGTGTTTGACCGGGCGGCGAAGACGGGCGAGTCCAACCCGTTCCGTTTGATCTCAGTGGGGCGTCTGGTGTCCGTGAAGGGGTTACCAATACTGCTCGAAGCGATGGAGCTACTCAAGCAGCGGGGGCGGCGGGTTGTCCTTTCGCTGGCGGGCGGCGGGCCGGAGATGGAACGATTTCGTGCGCGGGTGCAGGCCAAGCAGATGCAGGACATGGTGATCCTGGAAGGTTGGTGCGATCAGACGAAGGTGCGGGCGCTCTACGCCGAGTCCGACGCGTTTGTGCTGGCCAGCTTTGCCGAGGGCGTTCCGGTGGTGCTGATGGAGGCGATGGCGATGCGGTTGCCCTGTATCGCGACGCGTATTACAGGCATTCCGGAGTTGATTGAAGATGGCGTGTCGGGGCTGCTGGTGACGCCATCGGATGCGGCGGGTCTGGCGGCGGCGGTGGAGAGGCTGATGGACGATGCGGCGCTACGCCAGGCGATGGCGGAGGCAGGCCGTGAGCGGGTATTGCGGGAGTACGACCTCGACCAGAACATCCCGCAGTTGTCGGCCCTGTATGAGGAGCGGCTGAGCCAGTACCTGGGATGAGAAGCGGCGCAGAGATTCAATTCCGGTTGCGGCAGGAGCTGGTCAACCGGCTGATGCTCTGGTGGCCACCGAAGGCGCCGCTAGAGCGAGCCGGCTTCCGATATCCGGTGCCAGAGTTTGCAGCGAACGTTCCCGCCTTGGCGCAAGAGATTCTGGCGCACCGGTTTCCGCTATTGGGTACGGCGGTCGAGACGGGCCCCGAGATCCGGTGGCGGCGTGACTATCTGCATGGTCTGGAAACGGGGACGGAGTTCTTCCGGCGGATACCGTATCTCGATCGGGACAAGGCCGGTGATCACAAGGTGATCTGGGAGTTGAACCGGCATCAGCATCTGGTGGTGCTGGCACTGGCTGGGGAGACCGGCGAGATTGAGCGGCAGCTGACCAGCTGGTGGGAACAGAATCCGTTTCAGCGCGGGATCAACTGGGCCAGCGCGCTGGAAGTCGCCTTTCGGGCGTTGAGCTGGCTGCAGGTACTTTCGATTCTGGGCGACCGGACACCGAAGCGTCAGCAGCTGCTCGACAGCTTGTATCAGCATGGGCTGCACCTGGAGTACAACCTGTCGTTCTACTTTTCGCGCAACACGCATTTGCTGGGCGAGGCGTTGGCGCTGGCGGCGTTGGGCGAGTTGTTCCCGCGCTGGAAAGAGCTGGGCATCCGGACGTTGCGCCGGGAGTTGGATCATCAGGTGCTGGCCGATGGGGCGCACTTTGAAAAGTCGAGC
>JBIKMK010000323.1:0-5323 GCA_044359315.1 Bryobacteraceae bacterium
AGCACCGTCAGCAAGTGGCCCGGCGACATGTAGCAAACGCGGCCCTTGCCATAGTCATACGCCCAGCCGCCCGGTGCCGTGGTGCCTTGTTTGCCGAACGCCAAGCCATCTTCGTTCACCGTCTCCAGAAAAAGATGCTTGCGGTCCTTGTCGTACTCCATGTAGTGCTGCTCATCGGTGACGATGAAATCCTTGACGCCTTTGGTGATGGGGTGATCGTGATTGGTCACCTTCACCTTAAAGGTTCGGATGGGCGGATGCCCGGCGTAAGAAGCGCCCAGCACGTGCCGGAAGTCGGGATCCGTTAACCCCACGTGCGTGACGTTATGCAAAAACAGCGCCGCGCCACCGTTCTCGACAAACTGGCGCACCGCTTTGCCCTGCTCCGGCTTCATCCAGAAAAACGCCCGCCCGGAGACTGGAGCCACGGGCGGCTCGGAAATCAACTTCGGCTTGTTCGTATTCACCCAGGCCGCGTTGGTGTTCTCATCCGGGTAGCCTTCCGGCCAGATCATGCCATCGCGGAGGACGATCAGCAGTTTATAGCCCGTCAGCGTCTCCGCGTTCAGCGCGCGGGTTTCGTCGGTGAAGTCGATCGAAACGCCAAGCTCCTTCGCGATGGTGCGGTTCAGGCCCGTCCGCACATAGTCGGAGTTGTGATAGCGGTCGCCAATCAGTCCAAAGGCAGTGGCCTTGGGGGCCGCTTTCAGGCGAGTGGCGGCCAAGCTTCCGATCAAGGAAGCGCAAGCGGAACGGCGGGTGGTGCTCATGGTGCGGAATTCTATCGCACCTGAAGCGCAAAAGCTCCCACCTGCCGTCAGCAAGATTACACGAAGGGGTTCTTGGACTGCACCGGGGGCTCCGGCAGTTCCGTCTCAACCGCCGTGGCCAACACCTTGGTGTTGATGGCATACGCATTCCGCGCCTCCAGCAGAGCCACCGCCGCGGCGCTAATCTCGACGACATCCGGCCCACCTTCAGCCGTGCCTTCGGGCGGACTGAAGCTGGCGATACGCCTAGACGAAAGATCAACCTTATCCTGAGCGCGCAGAAGGGCGCCCAAGACCTCGGAAATCGCACTCATAAATTGTCCTGTGGGGGACTCATCGGACGCCCTGCGAAAACCATGAGCACGAGTTTCTTCAGAAAGCCAAGGGGCTTAAAGAAAAGTTTTGAATTCCATCACGTCGCCATCCTGAACCACGTACTCTTTGCCTTCCGTGCGCAGCTTGCCCAGTTCCCGGGCCCGCGCAAAGCTGCCCGCCGCCACCAGGTCGTCATAGGCAATCGTTTCGGCGGAGATAAAGCTCTTTTCAAAATCAGAATGGATGACGCCGGCCGCCACGGGGGCCTTGTCGCCCGCGTGAATGGTCCAGGCCCGGGTTTCCTTTTCCCCGGTGGTGAGGTAAGTGCGCAGCCCCAGTAAGTGATACGCCTCTTTGATCAGCGTTCCGCCGCCGGTTTCAGTAATCCCGAGCGCTTCCATGTATTCGGCCCGCTCTTCAGGCGACAAGGTCACCAGTTCGCTCTCAATCTCAGCGGAAACCACCACCGCCGTCGTGCCATGGTGCTCCGCTGCATACTGCTTCACCTTCTGCACCCACGGGTTCTGCGATGGGTCGGCCAAGTCGCCTTCCGCCACATTGCAGGCGTAGAGCGTGGGCTTGTCCGTCAGCAGAAACAGCGGCTTCATCAGCGCCTTATCTTCCGGCGTCGCGTCCATGGTGACGGCGTACTTACCGTCGCTTAAGTGCTTCTCCAGCCGCTCAATGATCTCGATTTCGGCCAGTGCCTTCTTGTCCCCCGTGCGGGCGGCCTTCTGTTGACGCGTCTTGCGCTTGTCCAGCGCTTCCAGATCGGCCAGCAACAGCTCTGTGTTGATCACTTCGATATCGCGGATCGGGTCCACGGAGTCCATCACATGCTCGATGTCATTGTTCTCAAAGCAGCGCACCACCTGCACAATGGCATCCACTTCGCGAATGTGGCCCAGGAACTGGTTGCCCAATCCCTCGCCCTTGCTGGCCCCCTTCACCAGGCCGGCGATATCCACAAACTCAAAGACGGAAGGCACCAGCTTCTGGGACTTGCTGATCTTTGACAGCACTTCCAAGCGGTCATCCGGCACGGTGACCACGCCCTGATTCGGCTCAATGGTGCAGAACCGGTAGTTGGCCGCCATCGCCTTGCGGCTTTGGGTTAAGGCGTTAAACAGGGTGCTTTTGCCAACATTCGGCAGTCCAACAATTCCAGCGCAAAGCATGCTTATCGAGGTGATCCTTCAGAGCGGGTGATTCGGGCGCGAAAACAATCGCGGTCGCCGCGCGACTCTTTTCAGTTTAAGTGTTCCCGCGTCCGGCGTGGGGTACGGCGTCGAGTCTGGACCAGGGGCACTTGGGCGGGCCAGCGGGGTTTGTTAAACTCAAAAATCTTGCCGTGAGCCGGTCTCTACGCCTCCTCGTCTCTCTTCTTGTGGCCATCACACTGGCCACGCCTCTAGCTGCGCAAAAAGGCGGCAAGAAGAAAAAGAAGAAAGGCGACGAAGAGCCGCCGACGCAGCAACTGGAAGTTCTGCCCGATCCCCCCTCCACCTCCAGCGTGGAGACGACTCACCTGGGCTATCTGCTGTCGCCGCTGTCCGCCAAAGGCCTGCTCAGCCAACAGACCCATGAGGCGATCCGGGCACTGATGCGCAATCCCCATCACGCTCACGTGGTGAAACTGCGCGCCTTCGTGGCCGGCTCCGGCGATGTGCGCCGCATCCAGACCATCGTCAGCGAAGAGTTCAGCGCCAAACACCAGCCCCTCCCCTCCGTGAGTGTCGTGCAAGTGGGAGCGTTGCCGCTGGAAGGCGCACAAGTACTGATCGAAGCTGCGGTGTCAGAAAAGAAGGCCCTCAATCCGCACGGCGTTGCGTTCTTCTCCGGACAGCAGGTGGTGGCTGATCCCAAGCCCGATAATCCGTTGGGGCCGGTGCTGCCCACCGTGGAGAAGTCCCTGGCCAATCTCTTGAAGGCGGCCGAAGGCGTGGGTGTCGGTGCCTCCTCCATGCTGCGGGTGACATGTCTGGTCAGCTCGCTCGCCGATTACCCGGCCATCAGCCAACGCGCGGCGCAAGTGTTCCCCGGTGCGGCCTTGTCGATTGTGCAGTTGCAGCGCGGGCCCCTGCAGTCCGTCGCCGAATGCGAAGGTGTAGGCCGGCTTCCGGCGGGCGAGGGAAATGACGTCACCCTGGCCAATCCTCCCGGCTTGACCCCTTCTCCCAATTATTCGCAAGTGGCGTTAGTCCGCTCCCCCCGCATGGTCTTTTCCACCTTGCAGATGGCTTTCGGCAACTCGGACGCCGACGCTCGCTTGGCCTTTGATCGGCTCAGCCGTTTGCTTGAAGCCGGCAAGACCTCCATCAAGAACGTCTTCTTCACGCAGGTCTACCCGCTTACCAATTCGTCGCTCGAACGCGTGCGCGCCACGCGCTTTTTCTATCTCGACAAAACCCGTCCTCCCGCCAGTACGATGATTGTGTTTGAAGGCTTGCCGTCACTGGACGCCTCGTTTGGCCTGGAAGTGATCGCCGCTCAGAATTAGGAGTCTTTTCTTTATGCCTACCGTTGTCTCTTTTGGTGAAATCATGCTGCGCTTGGCCCCTCCCGGCTTTGAGCGCTTTTTGCAGTCCCCGCAGTTCCTGGCCACCTTTGGCGGCGGCGAAGCCAACGTCGCCGTGGCCTGCGCCCAGTTCGGCGTCAACGCCCGCTACATCACGCTGCTGCCGGACAACAACCCGATCACCGAAGCGTTCGCCGGTGAACTGCGCCGCTTCGGCGTCGATGCCTCTCAGATTGTCCGGACCAAGACCGGCCGCTTCGGGATCTACTTTGTCGAGCCCGGCGCCAACCAGCGCGGCGCCAAGGTCTCCTACGACCGCGCCTACTCCTCCATCTCCCTGGCCGGCCCCGGCGATGTTGATTGGGACAAAGCCTTCAAAGAAGGCGACTGGTTTCACATCACCGGCATCACGCCCGCATTGAGCCAGTCCTCGGCCGACCTCTCCATCGAATCGATGCAAAAGGCCCGCGAACACGGCCTCAGCGTCTCCATTGACCTGAACTACCGCAAGAACCTCTGGAAGTACGGCAAAAAGGCCAGTGAAGTGATGCCGGACCTGCTGAAGCTGGCCGACGTCTGCATCGCCAACGAAGAAGATTGCCAGACCGCCCTCGGCATCAAGGTGGACGTCGATGTCCACTCCGGCAAGCTCGACCACGATGCCTACCGCAAGCTGGCCGAAGCCGTGCTGGCTGAATACCCCAACCTGCGTTCGATCGCCATCACCCTGCGCGAATCGGTCTCGGCGTCCCACAACGGCTGGAGCGCCTGCTTCCATGACCGCCAGGAGTTCATGGTCTCTAAGCACTACGACATCACCCACATCGTCGACCGCGTTGGCGGTGGCGATTGCTTCGCCGGCGGCTTGATCTACGGCCTGCTCACCTACCCCACGTCGCAAGAAGCGCTGGAGTTCGCCGTCGCCGCTTCGTGCCTGAAGCACTCCATCCCCGGTGACTTCAACCGCTTCACCGCGGACGAAGTGGAAGCTCTGATTAAGGGCGGAGGCTCGGGCCGGGTGCAGCGGTAGCCGACGCCTTGTCCTCCGGCTTGCCCGAAAGTTCACCCAGGCCATGCATCGTCAGGATGTGGGTGTAGGCCTGGGTGGTGCTCTTCAAGCGCCGCTCGCAGTAGCGGGCAAAACACGGGATCACCAGCACCAACGCCACCAAGCCCTCCACCCATCGCAGTTGCGCCAGGCAAGCGAATCCAGTCACCACAGTCAGCACCACGAAGCTGCGGAAGAACTTGGAATCAGCCTCCAGCTGCTGCACATCCGCCGCCGCCGCTGGACACTTTGACGTCAGCACCGAACGCGCCCACTGAAAAGTATTCACGCCGTTTTCCACCTCCGGTGCCAGCAGCGCCTTCCTGACCGCGGTGGCCTGGCGATAGGCCAGCTCATTCTTTAGCACCGGCTTCCCCGCCACGCTCCTCCAGCCCTGTCCATACTGAGGCTGCGACAGCCTCTTGGTCAGCCAGCCATAAAGAAAATCCAGGTACGACCCCGTCAAGAAAATCAGATGCCCCAGCAGGTACGCAATCACTAGAAACGCCGCCCACTGCCCCGCCTCGGACTTGGGCACCGTCACCAACAAACCCAACACCGCCCCACCCAACGCCCGCTCCAAAAGCGCCGCCGCAATCGCTCCGGGCAGGATGATGGCAAAAAAGTCGAGAACACCAAGGTAGAGTTCGTTTGGTTTGGGCATGGGTGAAG
>JBIKMK010000324.1:0-5312 GCA_044359315.1 Bryobacteraceae bacterium
GTGCAGAGGCAGGTTGGCCCCGGCCATCGCCCGGAAGCTGGACCGGAAGGTGGTGCTGATCATCGCGGAGGCGAAGCCTTTCCCGGCGACGTCGGCCAGCACCATCATCATCCGGCCATCAGGGAGCAGCAGGGCATCCACATAGTCGCCACCCACTTCGTAGCACGTGGTCGAACGGAACCCCAGCGAGTATCCAGCGATATCGGGCACGCTGTGCGGCAGCAGGCTGCGTTGGATGGCGCGCGCGGCATCCAGATCCAGCTTGACGCGCTCCCATTCGATCGACTTCTCATGATGCTGGGCGTTGCCGATGGCCAGTGACGATTGCAGCGCCAGGCCTTCGAGAAAATCCACTTCTTCCAGCGAGAGCGGTTGCGGCCGGTAGACCACCAGATGCGCCAGTGTCTCGCCCCGCTCGCCTGATACAGTGGCTTGCGCATAGCCGGGGAGTTGGGCGTCTTCGGTCCAACCGGACCCGTTGCCGGGGACCTCGCCATAGAGGCTGGTGCGGGTTTGCAACTGCGGAGAGGCGAAGACGAAGAAAGCACCCTCCGCCTCCAGTTCCTTGGCCGCGATCTCCAGCACGCCAGAAAGCACATCGTCCAGACGGATGGTGGAGTGGACCCGGCGCGCGGCCTCCAGCAGGCTCTGCATGCGGAAGAGCTTCTGCTGGAGGTCGATCGTCTCGTCGTGCGCGAGGTTTTCCACGGACATCCTCTAATTACCCTCCATCGGGCTTACCCACCCGGACTGCCGCCAGCCGGACCCCCGAGAGTCAGCGAGTGTCACGGAGCGCTCCCTCCAGTAATCTGGCCGAGTTGTTCCTGTATGGCTGACGCCGGTTTCACGTGTGCGCGGCAGGCACGCGAAGAAGCACGCGCGGGTGCCGGGCCCGGCGATTTGCCTCCGCTTTGTTGTCCGGGTTACGGTGCAGAACATATACTCAGTTCAGTTTCACCACCGGGCGATGGACCGGAGAGCCATGAGCCAGTGCTCAGTGACCAGGAGAACGCATCCATGAACGTGACCCGGCGCGCATTCGGCGCGAACGTGACGGCCGCCCTGGCCGCAACAGCGCAGGTGCCGGTCACCACAGCGCCTGTGGCCATAGGTGGCCGGCGAGAGCTGTTTGTTGATCGCACGCTGGTTGATGCGGTTCGGGGTGTCGAGTTCCGCCTGGGCACGGTGGTGGATGCGGGGCCTGTCCTCCACTTCGACCGGCCCTGGGAAGGCCGGTTTTGCGGCTACACCACCGTTATTCAAGAGTCCGGGCTCTATCGCCTGTACTATCGCGGTGTTCCCACTGCCGGTAACGACGGCAACGACGCGGAGTCAACCTGCTACGCGGAATCGTTGGATGGCAAGACGTGGAAGCGCCCCGCGTTGAATCTGTTTGAGGTCCATGGCCAGCGTTCGAACAATGTTGTGCTGGCCCACAGTGCACCGTATTCCCATAACTTCAGCCCCATGCTTGATCAGCGGCCCGGCGTTGATCCCGCCCAACGCTACAAGGCGCTGGCCGGTGTCCACCGGACGGGCTTGATGGCGTTTGTCTCCGCCGATGGGGTGCGCTGGAAAAAGCTGCGGGAGCAGCCCGTGCTTCCGCCACCCTCTGCCTTCTCGCTGGACTCGCAGAACATCTCTTTCTGGTCGGAAGCGGAGAACCAGTATGTACTCTACTTCCGCACCTGGAAGAAGATCGGCGGCACCAACTATCGTTGGGTATCCCGCGCCACCAGCGACGATTTTCTGGAATGGTCAACGCCGGTGGAGATCAGCTACGGCGATGCGCCGCCAGAGCATCTTTATACCAACCAGACCGCTCCGTACTTCCGCGCGCCCCACATCTACGCCGGCATTTGCGCCCGCTTCATGCCCGGCCGCCAGATTGTCAGCGAAACCCAGGCGGCCCAACTCCAGGTGGATCCGAAGTACTTCAAGGACTGCTCCGATGCTGTATTGGTCACCTCGCGTGGCGGCGCTACCTGCACCAGAACTTTCATGGAAGCATTTTTGCGGCCGGGAGTCGGCCTGGAGAACTGGGTGTCCCGCTCCAACTATCCGGCCCTCAACCTGGTCCAGACCAGCCCGAGCACGATGTCGTTCTACGTCAACCGGAACTACGGCCAGCCGACCGCGAATCTCCAGCGTTACGAACTGCGGCTGGATGGTCTGGCGTCAATTCGCGCGGGGTACCAGGGCGGGGAACTGGTGACCAAGCCGCTGCAGTTTAGCGGGAGCCGCCTGGAACTCAACTTCTCCACCTCAGCCGCGGGCGGCATCCGCATTGAGCTCCTGAACGGCGCAGGTCAACAGCTGCCTGGTTACTCCTTGGCCGAAGCCCCGGAACTGATCGGTGATGAGATCGGCCGCAACTATTCGTGGAAAGCGGGCGAAAGCGTGGCCGCCTTACAGGGCCAACCAGTCCGCCTGCGCTTCGTGTTGAAGGATGCCGACGTTTACGCGTTTCAGTTCAAGGCGTAACGTAGGCGTAAGGAGTAGGAAGGGAAGAATGCGTTGGAGGCGCGGACCGGATTCGAACCGGTGAGTAAAGGTTTTGCAGACCTCTGCCTTACCACTTGGCTACCGCGCCATCACGTTGATTCCCTCATAGAATACCATCCCCAACCCGTCTGGCCAAACCCTTGCTGCCCCTGAGCATTGGGCCTCAACCGGATCATGTCGGTGCCCGGGGGCTTCTGTGCCCGAGGGGCGGGCGCCAGTGGCGGGCGGTCCGGTTATGGGGCCAGCAGCTTTAGCTTGCTCCAATCCGCCAGCAGAGCGGCCAAAGCTTGACGGCGCGCTGTGACGGAAGCGCGCAGAGCAGATGGAGGTGCGGCGTCGGCTTCCTGGGCCAGT
The DNA here is from genome assembly GCA_044359315.1 of Bryobacteraceae bacterium. Classification (GTDB taxonomy): domain Bacteria; phylum Acidobacteriota; class Terriglobia; order Bryobacterales; family Bryobacteraceae; genus JAPKYZ01. The sequence continues at coordinate 2,860 of JBIKMK010000324.1, forward strand.
TGCAGCAACGTACCTAGGGAAGCGCTGACGCTCGAAATCGTATCGGGGCCAGCCGGCGCTCCGCGGCCGCCGCGACCGGCGCCCAGCAACTTCTCGGCTTGCTGGCTAAGGTCAGCAGCCAGGCCGGGTTTCGCCCGCCAGGTTCGGATCTCCGCGATGGCGGCGTAGCCCTTCTGGAGATCTTCGTAAAGGCCTTTGGACAGGGTGAATTGGGCGGTCAGATCCAAGGCTGAGGTCTTCACGCGCGGGTCCATCTTCACGGTCAATGGCTGCGTATAGGTCTTGCCGGCGGCGGTCAGCTTCACCGTGTACTGACCCGGCATCACCAGGGGCGACGTCGGCGTGGGTGCCGTATCAGCAAAGATGGCGGCGATCGGGTAGGTCTTGGGGGCACCAGCTATCGGCGCGTAGCGCATGTCCCACAAGAAGCGATGCATGCCCGCAGTTGCTGACAGCGGCCGCGCGGGGCGCACCCAATAGGGCGGGATCGCCAACTGCGGATCAATCGATTCCACCGGATCAGCACTCGAATAGCGGCGGACCAACTGGCCCGCGCGATCCACAATTTCCAGTGTCACCGGACCCGTTGTCCCGGCCGCCAGCGAATAGTCGATCATCGCGCCATCCGGCGGATTGGTGACCACTGGCTCATCCGGGGGCAGGGGCGTATCCGTGTTCATGTTCCACCGGACCCGGATGGCCGTGGCGGGTGCGAACAACGTGGTGGTGGAGGTGGATCCCGACGCCGCCATCTGGCGCAGTGGCGTCACGTTGTCCAGGATCCAGAAGCCGCGGCCGTGTGTGCCCACCGCCAGGTCATCATCCTTCACGATCAGATCGCGGATAGACGTCGCAGGGAGGTTCTGCCGCAGCGTCTGCCAGTGCGCGCCATCGTCGAAGGAGACAAACACCGTCCGCTCCGTCCCGGCATACAGCAAGCCCTTCCGCTTGGGATCTTCACGCACCACATTCACCGGCGCGTTGTCATCCATGCCGGTCACGATCTCGGTCCAGGTGGCGCCGCCATCATGGGTGCGCAGAATGTGTGGGCGCATATCATCCAGGCGCAGGGTGTTGATGGCCGCATAGGCTGTGCCCGCGCTGAAGTGGCCAGCCTCGATTAAGGAGACCTTGGCGAAGGGCCCCACTTGCGGCGGCGTCACGTTCTTCCAGGTGGCACCGCCATCGACGGTGAGATGGATCAAGCCATCGTCCGTCCCCGCCCAGATGCGGTTCACTTCCACCGGTGAAGGGGCGACGGTATAGATCACACCGCGCTGAGTTGGCTGGGCGGTGGGGGTGTTGCGATACTTGCCGATGTTGGCCGGGACATCAAAGGTCTTGCGGCTCAAATCCGGGCTGATCTCTTTCCAGGTCTGGCCGCCGTCGCGGGTCTTCCACAGCGTGTTCGCGCCAAAGTAGAGCGCCTTAGGATCGAGTGGCGAAAAGATCACCGGTGCCGTACGCAACACCCGGAAACCACCATCGCGTAGCGGTTTGGGCAAGATGTGCTGGGTTTGGCCGGTCCGGCGGTCATGCCGGGTCAGCTTGCCGCCGTAGACGATGTCCGGGTCCAGCGGATCAGGGGCCACGTAGCCGTACTCTTCAGCACCTACATGTCGCCAGTCCCGGAAGCTGATCGCGCCGTCATTGCCACGGGTGGAAACGCAGGCCGACCCGCTCTCCTGCTGCCCGCCGCAGACGCGGTAGGGGAACGCGTTGTCGGCGGTGACGTGATACATCTGCGCCGTCGGCTGGTTGTACCAACTGCTCCAGGATTGGCCGCCGTTGACGGTGATGATGGCGCCCTGGTCCGCCGCCAGCAGGATGGTCTGCGGATTCCGCGGATTGATCCAGATGTTCTGGTAATCATCGCCGCCCGGCGCGCCACGAAATGCCGCCCAAGTGCGGCCGCCATCGGTGGACTTCCAGCAGACCGTGCTGGCGATGTACACCGTCTCCGGGTTCTGCGGATCGAATGCGGGGACCGGGGCGTCACCGCCGCCAATGCGGCCCGCGGGGCGCGGATCGGCCGTCACCTTAAGCCAGTTCTCTCCCGCATCGTCGGAGCGATAGAGCTCAACCGTGGCGCGGCTGGCCACCGTGGCGAAAAGCCGGCTGGTCTGGCTGGGTGCAATGGCGATGTTTGCCTGGACGACGCCATCGGCGGGCAGTCCCTTGGTGAGTTGCCGCCAGGTAGTGCCGCCATCAGTGGACTTGAAGATGCCGCCGCCGGTCCCGCTCCAGGCACCGTTTTCCCAGGGCCCTTGGCGCGCTTCCCACAGCGCGGCGTAGACGATGTTCGGGTTGCTGGGATCGATCTCCACAAACGAAGCGCCGGTATCTTCATCTTTGAAGAGCACCTTCTCAAACGTCTGGCCACCATTCAGCGACCGGAAGACGCCCCGCTCGGAATTGGGTCCATAAGGGTGGCCCAGCACGGCGGCGAACAG
>JBIKMK010000325.1:0-5310 GCA_044359315.1 Bryobacteraceae bacterium
CTTCCGAAATGCTGCCCAGGATGGACGCCCCGGGAGCCAGTGTTTCCAGTTCCGGAATCGGATCATCCGACAGGAAACCGGCATACCGCAACCCGAGCTCCGGGCTGCGGTCAATCTCGGCCGCGATCTCCATGATGACCGGGTTGGCCCCAATGAACAGGATCCGCTGCGCGGCGACGGCCTTCGTCACCTCGTTGGAATAGACCACGCGCCAGGCCGGCATCACGGCCAGGGACAGCAAACTGCCCACCAGCATCACCCAGCGCGACACCAGCAACTGCGGGGCGACGTAGTTCAAGACCGCCTGAAATAGAAAAGCCATGCCAATGGCCAGACAGATCTGCTGCACCAGGATCAACCGGGAACGCACCCGGAATTGCGTATACATATCCTGGAAATACATACCCACGACGATGCTGAGAATCACCAGGGATTGCCGTCCGAACGCGCCGTCATACAGATAGATAACGCCCAGATCGACATTCAGCATCAAGGCGTTAGCCAGCAGGAAGCAGGTGGAGATCAGCGCCACTTCGGAAACCAGCAGTGCAACTACGCTAGTCGGGATGTAGACGTTGAATAGTCTAAGCATTGTTCAGTTTTTGGGTGGCTATGGCGCGCAAACCGAGTATGAATTCACTTGTCTCACAGTACCGGATCCCCCAAAGTTTAGCATGGGCCTGTTTCACCACGATTCCGAACCTCTCCGTCTCATCAGCGCGCACGGAGAGGCGAAAACCTCCACTTCTTCATCCCGATTGGGGCTTGACGCGACCGAAAAGGTCGGCTATCCTCGGAATCAAGACTGATTCGGTCGCAGATCACCGACTGAAGCTGTCCGAAAAGGCACGGTTACTCATGCTGAAACTCACCAAGAAGGCCGACTACGGGCTTATCGCTCTAAAACACCTGGCAGTGAAGGGTTCAGCGGCCAGCGCCAAAGAAATTGCAGATTGCTATCACATTCCCCTCCCGCTGCTGGCCAAGGTGCTGCAGAAAATGGGGAAGAGTGGCTTTGTCCGATCGGAACATGGCACCCACGGCGGCTACCGGCTGGCACGTGGTGCCAGCGAAATCAACACGTTGGAAGTGATCCGGGCCATCGATGGCCCCATCATCCTCACCTCCTGCTTTACCGACCATGGCGATTGCGGCCAGGCCGAGCATTGCACGGTGAAGGAGCCGCTCAGAAAAGTACATGAAGGAATCCTTCAGCTGCTCCAAAGCATCAGCGTAGAGGATCTGTCGCGGGACGAGCCGGCCACCCCTGGTAACCCGGGCGGCTTGCTGACTGCTTCTTCCATTCTTCCGGCCTATACCAATTAAGAGAATCATCATGAAACTGCCCATCTACCTCGACAATCACGCCACTACGCCGCTCGACCCCCGCGTACTGGATGCGATGATACCGTATTTCACTGAGCATTTCGGCAACGCCGCCAGCCGCAACCATGCCTTCGGCTGGGCCGCGGAAGAGGCCGTTGAAAAAGCCCGCAAGCAGATTGCGTCGCTGATTGGGGCCAACTCAAAAGAGATCATCTTCACCAGCGGGGCCACGGAATCAAACAACCTGGCCATCAAGGGCGTCGCGCAGATGTATGCCGAAAAGGGCAACCACATCATCACGGCGGCGACGGAACACAAGGCCGTGCTGGACACCTGCAAGCACCTGGAAAAAGAGGGCGTCCGCATCACCTATCTGCCCGTGATGGGCGATGGCCGCATCGACCTGGACATGCTGCGGGAAGCGATCACGGACAAGACCATCCTGGTCTCCATCATGTACGCCAACAATGAAATGGGCGTCATCCAGCCGGTGGCCGAGATCGGCAAGATCTGCAAGGAGAAGGGCATCCTGTTCCATTGCGACGCCGTGCAGGCGGTGGGCAAGATTCCGGTGAACGTGATCACGGACGGTATCGACATCATGTCGATCACGGCGCACAAGCTGTATGGCCCCAAGGGCGTGGGCGCGCTCTATGTGCGCCGCCGCAACCCGCGCGTGCAGTTGACCGCGCAGATGGATGGCGGCGGCCATGAGCGGGGCATGCGCTCCGGCACGTTGAACGTCCCGGGCATCGTAGGCCTGGGCGCAGCGTGCGAGATCGCCCAGAAAGAAATGCCGCAGGAGATTGCCCGCGCTTCGGCTTTGCGCGACCGTTTGCGGGCCAAGCTGGAAGCGAACCTGGAGGAGACCTACATCAATGGCTCACTCGAACACCGGCTGCCGCACAACCTGAACATGAGCTTCGCGTATGTCGAAGGCGAATCGCTGCTGATGGGCATCAATGACATCGCGGTCAGCTCCGGTTCCGCTTGCACCTCGGCGACGCTGGAGCCCAGCTACGTGCTGAAGGCGATGGGTTTGGGCGATGATCTGGCCCACACGTCGATCCGTTTCGGCATCGGCCGCTTCAACACCGAAGAAGAGATCGACTATACGGCGGAGAAGATGATCCAGGTGGTGAACAAGCTGCGTGAGCTGTCGCCGCTGTGGGAGATGTTCAAGGACGGCGTTGATCTGTCCAAAGTGCAGTGGACGGCCCACTAGGGCCAGCGTTCCGGCAAAGCGTTCAAGAAGAGATTTTCAGGAGACTAAACCATGGCTTACTCAGATAAAGTCGTAGATCACTACAACAACCCGCGCAATGTGGGCTCAATGGACAAAGCCGACCCCAACGTCGGCACCGGCATGGTGGGCGCCCCGGAATGCGGCGACGTCATGAAGCTGCAGATCAAGGTGAACCCGGCCACGCACATCATTGAAGACGCCAAGTTCAAGACGTTCGGCTGCGGCTCCGCCATCGCTTCTTCGTCACTGGCCACTGAATGGCTGAAGGGCAAGACCGTAGACGAAGCTCTCGACATCAAGAACACCGACATCGTGAATGAACTGGCCCTGCCGCCGGTGAAGATTCACTGCTCGGTGCTGGCCGAGGACGCCATCAAGGCGGCCATCAGCGACTACAAGGCCAAGAGCACGGTCGAGACGGCCGTTACGGCGTAAGCAGATTTGGTGAAGGCGGTTAGCAAACCATGGCAGAACTAATGGCGGCGCCGGCGGCAACTCCGGCGCCACTGATGGAACCGGTCCTTGAGAAGGTGGTCCACGTCACCCCGAAGGCCGTCGGAAAAATCCGTGTGGCTTTTGCCAAGCAGGGTGTTTCAGGCGGCGGTCTGCGTTTGGGTGTCTTGGGCGGTGGCTGCAGCGGCTTGAGCTATCAGTTCAAGTACGACGCCAAGCCACGGACGACCGACCATGTCTTCACCTTCGAAGACATCCAGGTTTACGTGGACCCCAAGAGCATGATCTACCTTTCGGGCATGACGCTTGATTGGAAGGATTCGCTCATCCAGTCCGGCTTTGTATTCGATAACCCGCATGCGGAAAAGAACTGCGGCTGCGGCACGTCCTTTTCGGCCTGATGCAATACTTTGACGTGTTGGGCCTGGCGCCGCGGCTGGCGCTGGACCTGAAGGATCTGGAAAAGCGTTTCTACGCGAAGTCGCGTGAACTGCATCCGGATCGTTTCGTCCGCGCGCCGCAAGCCGAACAACAGCGGGCATTGGAATTGAGCTCCCTGCTAAATGACGCCTACCGGACGCTGCGGGAGCCAATTGCACGCGCTGAGTATGTGCTGAAGAACTCCGGCTTCGATATCGGCGAGCAGCGCTCCAAGGACGTGCCGCCTGAGTTGCTGGAAGAAGTTTTTGAGCTGAACATGGCGCTGGAAGAGGCGGACCGCCCGCAGATTGAAGCCGCGGGGATCCGCTTTGAGAAGCTCCGCGCGGAGATTGACCAGGAGTTAGCCGTCCGGTTCGGCCAGTGGGACCAAGCCCCTGAAACTGGCACGCTGGCCCAGATTCGCGGCCTGCTCAACCGCCGCCGCTACATTGAAAACCTACTGAGAGACGTCAATGTCCACCTTTCAAATTGACTTCGGCGGCGCACCGTCGAAGGTTGTCGGTATCGATCTGGGCACCACCAACTCGCTGGTGGCCTACATGGACTTGACCGGTCCGCGAATTTTGGGCCCGATTGTGCCGAGCGTTGTCGCGGTGCGTGCCGATGGCACCTTTGCCGTGGGCGAAGAGGCCCGTGCCTTGCTGCTGACCGCCCCGGACCGCGCCGTCTATTCCGCCAAGCGCTTGATGGGCCGCGGTATCGAGGACATTCAGGAAGAGCTGAAGCTGTTCCCGTTCCATGTCAGCGGTGGCACTGAATCCGTGATCCGGCTGCAGGTGGGCGAAAAGACCATGACGCCGCCCGAAGTGGGTGCTCAGGTGCTCCGGAAGCTGAAAGAACAGGCGGAAGCGGAACTGGGTGAGCCCGTCTCGCAAGCCGTGGTGACGGTCCCCGCTTACTTCAACGACGCGCAACGCCAAGCCACCAAGGACGCGGGCCGCATTGCGGGCCTGGAGGTATTGCGCCTGGTGAATGAGCCGACAGCCGCTGCTCTGGCCTATGGCCTGGACAAGCGCAACGAAGGCACCATCGCCGTCTACGACCTGGGCGGCGGTACGTTTGACGTCTCGATTCTGAAGCTGCATGACGGCATCTTTGAAGTGTTGGCCACCAACGGCGACACTCATCTGGGCGGCGACGACATCGACAATCTGCTGATCCGGATTGCGCTGGAAGACATCGCCAGCGAATGGGGACAGGACGTCTCCGGCAACCAGGAAGCGGTGCAGTTGTTGCGCCGCAACGTCATCACCGCCAAGGAGCAGTTGTCCTTTGTCCCGCTCACCACCATTGAGCTGGATTACGAAGGCCGCCAGTACCGGCGTGAGCTGACGCGGGAGTTGCTGGAGAAGCTGATCACCCCGATTGTGGAGCGCACCCTGGGCCCGTGCCGCGCCTGCTTGAAGGACGCCGGGTTGACGGTGGAAAAGATTGACGAAGTAGTACTGGTGGGCGGTTCCACCCGCATTCCACTGGTGCGGCATGCCGTGCGCAATCTCTTCAAGGCGGAGCCGCACACGGAACTGAACCCGGACGAAGTGGTGGCCCTGGGTGCCGCCGTGCAAGCGGGTGTGCTGGCGGGCGACGTGGCCGACACGCTGCTGCTGGATGTGACGCCGCTATCGCTGGGCATCGAGACGATGGGCGGAGTGGTGGCAAAACTGATCCACCGCAACTCCACCATTCCGGCCTCGGTGACGGAGCAGTTCACCACCTCCATCGACGGCCAGCGCAACGTGCTGATCCACGTGCTGCAAGGTGAGCGCGAGTTGGTGAAGGACTGCCGGTCCCTGGCGCGGTTTGAGCTGAAGGATCTGCCGCCACTGCCGGCGGGCTTGGCGCGT
>JBIKMK010000326.1:0-5302 GCA_044359315.1 Bryobacteraceae bacterium
TTCAGGCCCGCTACGTTAGTGGCCGGAATCAACGGCGTCAGGATGCGGGCCACCGGGTGCAGCCGGTTGGCGGGAAGGCTGTTGTTGGCGAACGGTGTCCGGCCGGTGCCGTCAGGATTGCCACTGGCGGGATCGTAGAGGGTCAAGCCCGGAACACCCGCGAAGTTTCCGCTTCGCCAGTCGCCGACGGGAATCGTGTTCAGCTGGGTGGTCGCCTGCCGTTGGTTCACACCTTGAAACGACCCGAAGAAGAAGGTCTTGTTCTTGCGGATGGGCCCGCCCAGGGTGGCGCCGTATTGATTGCGCGCCAGGGCCGGCTTGGCTTGCGGCACGAAGTTGAAGAAATTCCGGGCCCGCAGTTCGCGGTTCCGGAGGAAGTTGAAGAAAGCGCCGTGGAATTGGTTGCTGCCGCCGCGCGTCACGACGTTGACCACCGCTCCACCGGCGCGGCCAAACTCGGCCGTGTAGTTGGAGGTGGAGATGTTCACCTCCTGCACCGCTTCCGCGGGAGGAATGTAGATGGTCAACCCCAGGGTGGGATTGTTGTTGTCGACACCATCCACTTGCACGTTGTTCGCACTGTTGCCTTGGCCATTGGACTGATAGAAGGTTGTCCGCTGCGGGTCCTCCAGAGCGGTGAAGTTGGCCACCGGCACCGAGACGCCCGGCAGCAACCCCACCAGCGCCTGAAAGCTCCGGTTCGGCACCGGCAATTCACGAACCGCTTGTCCGGTGACCGACCGGCTGACATCCGCCCGGTCTGTTTGAAGCAGTGAAGCCTCGGCGGTGACATTGACGACGTCGGTGATTTGTCCCGGCTCCAGGGTGGCGTCAATGCGCACCGTGCTCGCGACATTCAGCTCGACTTTGTCGCGGCTGAACTTCTTGAAGCCTTGACGCTCAATTTCCACCCGGTAGACCCCAGGTGGCAGATAAGGCTGGCTGTATTGGCCCACCTCGTTGGTGGACACCTTGCGCGCGAGCCCAGTGTTGACTTCGAGAATCGAAATCGTGGCCTGGGGAACCACGCCACCGCTGGAATCCGTGACGGTTCCAACCAGATTGGCGGTAACCGCCTGCGACCAAGCGGCAGAACAGACGAGCAAGAGCAGAGCCAAAAGCCGTACGTGCATAAACACCCTCCTGTGAAGACATTTATATATCACGCTTCGAAGACACAGGCAACGTACGGGCTCTAACAGGCCAGTAGCTCGTCCTCGTTGGAACTTCGGGAACTGTTTCGGGGGCCAAGTTGGCTTGATAGAATCGAAACCGGCTCGGCCGGCTCAACGCTGGCCCTGGAGGCCGCCCTCCCATCTCGGGTGACGCCTCGGATAGGAGAGTAGCCATGCACGTCCTGGCGCTGATGATGCTGATGGTGCCGCCGCTGGCGGCCGAGGAGTCTGTGTTTCAGACCGTCATCCGGCCCGCACTCCAAAAGGACTGCGAGGGCTGCCACGGCCCGGCGCAAACCCTGTCCAAGCTGGACCTGAGTTCGCGCGAAGGCCTATTGCGCGGCGGGCAAAGGGGACCGGCCTTGGTGCCGGGCAATGCTGAAGCCAGCCTGCTCTATCGGGCCATAGCCGCTGAAGGCGACCTGAAGATGCCGCCGGGCGGTGCCTCCAATCGTTTGTCGCCGGAGACCATCGCAGCATTCAAGCGTTGGATCGATACCGGGGCCGCCTGGGACCAAGCCGCCAAGCTGGACGTTTGGGGCAACTACAAGCAGGAAGATCTCTGGGCGTTCCGGCCGCTGAAGAAGACATTCGCGCACTCGAGCGTTGACGGCTTTATCAACGCGAAGCTGGCCGAGAAGAAGCTCTCCCCTGCCCCGGCGGCTGAACGGCGTTTGTTGATTCGCCGCGCCACGCTCGACCTGACCGGGCTGCCGCCGTCGCCAGCCGAGGTGGAAGCCTTCGCCGCTGATCGCTCCAAGGAAGCCTATGCCAAGCTGATCGACCGTTTGCTGGCTTCCCGTGCGTATGGTGAACGTTGGGGCCGGCATTGGCTGGATGTGGTCCGGTACGCCGATACGGGCGGTTACTCCAACGACTTTGAACGGCCCAACGCATGGCGCTACCGCGACTACGTAATCCGCGCGTTTCAGAACGACAAACCGTACGACCAGTTCATCCGGGAGCAAGTGGCCGGTGATGAGCTTTACGCCGGCAACGCGGAGGCGTTAATCGCCACCGGCTTTCTGCGCGCGGGCCCCTGGGAGCACACCGGTATGTCGGTGGAGGCCGTCACGCGGCAGATGTTTCTCGATGACGTGACGCACAGCGTGAGCGCCACTTTTCTGGGATTGACGGCCGGTTGCGCCCGCTGTCATGACCATAAGTTCGACCCCATCCCGACCAAAGACTACTACCGGATGCAGGCGATCTTCGCCTCAACAGAATTCGTGCGGCCCCCAGCGCCCTTTCTGGCAGCGGAGAACGCGCAGGGCTTCGATGCGGGGCGGGCCAACCTGAAGGCCAAGCTGGATCGGACGCGCCAGCAGATGGATCAGTATGACCAGCTTGTCTTGGAGCGGACCATGCGGCAGCATGGCGTCACCCGCGCCGCGGATCTGCCGGCCGGAGTGGCCGAGAAGGCGAAGCGATCCAAGGCGGCACTCACCAGTTCGGAGATGGAGGAGCTAAAGCTCTACCAGAAGCATCTGCAGCTCTACCGTGAATCCATGGACCGGTTTGAGCCGAAGGTCTTTGCCGTCTCCAGTGGACCACTGGATGGGGCCACCGACGGCGGGCCGAATCTGAAGTATCCCGACCGTTCGGCCTACAAAGCACCCGAGGTCGCGATTCTGCCCGGAGGCAACCTCCAGTCACCCGGCGAGAAAGTGACGCCGGGACTGTTCCACTTGGTTAACCGCTATAGCGGCTACGTGGAACCCGAGATCCCGGCCACAGTGGGCAACCGGCGGGCCGTGCTGGCGCAATGGATCGCGCATCCAGACAATCCGTTGACCGCGCGGGTGATGGTAAACCGCATTTGGCAATACCAATTTGGCAAAGGCATTGCCACCGATAGCAACAACTTTGGCAAGATGGGCCGCAAGCCCACGCATCCGGAACTGCTGGATTGGCTGGCGGCGAAGTTTATCCAGCAGGGTTGGAGCATCAAGGCCATGCATCGCGAGATCATGCTCTCGGCGGCCTATCAGCGGTCGAGCACGGCCCTGGATCCGAAACAGGCGGACCGCGACGATCCGGCCAATGATCTGCTCAGCTATTTCCCTCCGCATCGTGTCGAGGCCGAGGTGATCCGCGACAGCATCCTGGCGGTGGCGGGCGAATTGAGCCCCGACGCGGGAGGGCCGGGCACGTTCCCTCAGATCAATGACGACGTGGCGAAACAGCCGCAGCATCGAATGGGGTCATTGGCGCCGGTTTACCGGCCTTCCGCGCTCAAACGGGAACGCAACCGCCGCAGCATCTACTCCTTCCAGCAACGCAGCCTAGTGGACCCGATGATCGATGTCTTCAACGGGGCCAGCATGGATTTTTCGTGTGAGCGCCGCGAGACATCCGTGGTGCCCACACAGGCGTTCTCGCTGTTGAACGGACAGTTTGCGCAGGACATGGCCCTGGCGGCGGCGGCGCGGATTGAGCGGGAAGCGGCTACTCCCGAAGCCCGGGTTAGCCGGGCATTTGCACTGGCTTTCGGGCGCACGCCCACTGCGCCGGAGCTGACGCTTTCGCTTCGCCATTACGAACAATCGAGAGCGCATCATGCCTCCAATCCGGCCCCGGCGCGGGTGCCGCCTCAACCGGTGGTGCACATGATCACCAGCGAACTGACGGGCGAACAGCACCGGTTCGTCCAGCAGGAAGATCCGGCGGCTTTTGAAGAGAATCTTCACCCCAGCCAAGTCGGCCCCGGCACCCGAGCCCTGGCGGGGATTGTACTGGCCTTGTTCAACTCCAATGAGTTTGTCTATGTCTACTAAGCCCCGTTTGATCACCGCCACGCCCACCCGCCGCGACCTGCTGTACGGAGCGGGCATGGGGCTGGGCAGCGTGGCGCTGAGGGCGTTGCTTTCGAGCCAAGAGGCTAAGGCCGCGGATGGTGTGCTGGCACCCAAGCCGCCTCATCATGCCGCCAAGGCCAAGCGCTGCATCTTCCTGCTGATGGAAGGCGGGCCCAGCCACATCGACACGTTTGACCCCAAGCCCAAGCTCAGTTCGTTGCACATGACGAAGTTCCAGAAGGAACGGAACAAGTTTGAAGCCAACATGAACACGGGCGAGCGATACTTTGTCCGCAGCCCGTTTGAGTTCCGCCGGGCGGGCCAGATGGGCATCGAGATCAACAGTCTGTTCGAAAGCTTTGCGGGCGTGGTCGATGATGTCTGCTTCTATCGCGGTCTGCGGGCGGAGAGCGTCAATCACCCGACGGCGCTGTATCACCTGAACACGGGCACCCAGTTCGGGGGCGACCCGGCGGTGGGTTCATGGGTGTCCTACGGGCTGGGAACGTTTAACCAGAATCTTCCCTCCTTTGTCGTGCTGCCGGATTTAGCCTATCCGCAAGGGGGAGCGGCCAACTGGTCGAATGGCTATCTGCCCGCCCACTATCAAGGCACGCCGCTTCGTCCGGTGGGATCCCCGGTGCTGGATATGGCACCTCCGCCGGGCACCTCCGTGGTGCAACAGAAGGCGGATCTCGCCTATCTCACCGAACTGAACAAGATGCACCACCAGCGGCATCCCGAGCATGCGGAGTTGCTGGCCCGGATCGAGAGCTATGAATTGGCGTTCCGGATGCAAGCGGAGATGCCGGGCGTAGTGGACTTATCAAGGGAGTCGGCCGCCACGCTCTCGATGTACGGCATCGGCGGACCCGACAAGGATGCGGATGCGTTTGGCCGCCGTTGTTTGCTGGCCCGGAAGCTGATCGCCTCGGGCGTACGTTTCGTGCAGGTGATCGCCAGCGGATGGGATTCCCATGACTATATCGAGAAGGCCCACGGCGCGAGGATGCGGGCGGTGGACAAAGGGATTGGCGGTCTGCTGAAGGATCTCAAGCGGATGGGCTTGCTCGATGAAACGCTGGTGGTGTGGGCGGGCGAATTTGGCCGCAGCCCCGACAACGGCATCCGGCAAGGTGGAGAGGCCTGGGGCCGGGATCACAATGCCACCGCCATGCCCGTGTGGCTGGCGGGAGGCGGAGTTCACGCGGGGCGCATCGTTGGGGCCACCGATGAAGTCGGGCTGGCCAGTGCCGAAGCCGTGCACCCCATCAAGGATTTCCATGTGACGCTTTTGCACTTGCTGGGTCTCGACGACAACAAGCTTCG
>JBIKMK010000327.1:0-5300 GCA_044359315.1 Bryobacteraceae bacterium
CGACCCGGTGTCCGGCAACGGCTTCCAGATTCAGGTGGAGATCCCGTATCAGCGCATGGCGTCAATGGAAGACGTGGCGCGCATTCCGGTGATGCGCAATGGCGAAGCCCGGCCCTTGCTGGAAGATGTGGCGAAGCTGAAGTTCGGCACGGCCCCCGGACAGGCGGACCGCTTCAACGGCCAACGCGTGGTCAGCCTGACGGCCAACCTGCATGAGATGCCGCTGGGGACCGCTGCGGAAGATGTGCGCGCCGCCATCAAACGGGCGGGCGAAGTACCGAAAGGCATCACCGTGAACGTGCGCGGCCAGGTGCCGCCGCTGGACGAAACTGTCGCCGGACTACGGCTGGGCCTGGCTCTGGCGATCGCCGCCCTGGTGTTGCTGCTGGCCGCCAACTTTCAATCAGTGGGCCTGGCGCTGGCGATCGTGTTGACGCTACCCGCCATTCTGCTGGGCGTCGTAGCCATGCTGCTGGCCACGGGCACAACATTGAACATCCAAAGCTTTATGGGGGCCATCATGTCCACCGGCATTGCAGTAGCCAACGCGATCCTGCTGGTCACCTTCGCGGAGCGCGCTCGCGCCCGTGCGACGCCAGCGGCTGCGGCGGTCGAGGGGGCAACGGGGCGGCTGCGGGCGATTCTGATGACCGCCCTGGCGATGGTGGCCGGCATGGTGCCGTTGGCGCTAGGACAGGCCCAGACGGCTCCGCTAGGCCGGGCGGTGATTGGCGGCCTGCTGGCGGGCACGGTGGCCACGCTGGCGATTCTGCCCGCGCTCTATGCCCTGCTGAGCGGCCAGGGCCGCCCCTCACCATCACTTGACCCCAACGATCCGGAGAGTAGGTTCTATGAAGCGGCTTAGTGTCTCGTTGCTGGCCTTGGGAAGCGTGGCGCTGTTCGCCCAGCCGGCCCCCAGTGCGCCAAAACCCGCTGGTCCGGCCCTGCTGAAGTTGCCCGGCGAACTGATGCCGTTTGAGTCCGTCGAGATGGTCGCTCGCGTCAACAGCTTTGTCGAATCGGTCCTGGTGGACCGGGGCAGTGCGGTGAAGCAGGGCGCGGTGCTGATCAAGTTAAGCGCGCCGGAGCTGCAGGCGCAGCGGGCTGAGGCTCAAGCCAAAGTGGAATCGATCCGTGCCCAACGGGCAGAAGCGGAAGCCCGGCTGGTGGCCGCGCAGAGCACGCTCGAGCGGTTGAAGGAGGCCGCAGCCACTCCCGGGGCCATCGCCGCGCATGAAGTGGTGCTGGCTGCAAAGTCAGTGGATGCCGTGGCGGCGCAGATTGCGGCCATCAACAAGGCCGTCGCCGCGGCGGAGGCCCAAGTGGCCACCATCGCCGAACTGGAGCGCTTCCTGACGATCACCGCTCCCTTTGATGGCGTGGTGGTGGAGCGCAAGGCGCATCCGGGGGCCCTGGCCGGTCCGTCTGCCGGGTGGCTGCTGCGCCTGGAGCAATTGTCGCGCTTGCGCCTAGTGGTGGCCGTGCCGGAATCACAGGCCGCCGTCATTCCGGTGGGGGCAAAGATCGACTTTACCGTTGCCGCCTTTCCGGGCGAGACATTCACGGGATCCGTGGCCCGCGTGGCGCGCGTGATGGACGTGAAGACACGCACCATGCCGGTGGAACTCGATGTCGCCAACGGACGGGGGCGGCTGGCACCGGGGATGTATGCGGAAGTGGCGTGGCCGGCAAAAAGGGACGCTCCAAAACAAAAATAGCCGCTCGGACGGCTATTTTTGCACGCAGTTGCCGGTGGCAAATATCGTTGCTGCAGGGCGTGCTCGGAGGAAGAGACGCCCTACATTGGAGGACAACCCAAGAGTTGATTTGTAATGGTAGTGCCTGGAGGCCGGGATTCCTCTCACGGCACCAAACATTTTTTGCTCTTTGTGTTGCCGCGCCTGATTACTCGACGCCCGGCAGCCGCAGGTATTCCCGGGCGTTGCCGTAGCAGATGTTCTGCACCATGCCGCCCACCATGCCATAGTCACCGGGCAGTTCGCCGTTCTCCATGTCACGGCCGAGCAGGTTGCACAACGTGCGGCGGAAGTACTCGTGGCGCGGGAAGCTCATGAAGCTGCGGGAGTCCGTCAACATACCGACAAAGCGCGCCAGCAGGCCGCAGTTGGACAGCGCATTCAGCTGCAGTTCCATACCCTCCTTCTGGTCCAGGAACCACCACCCGCTGCCGAACTGCACCTTGCCCGCAACGCTGCCGTCCTGGAAGTTGCCGATGGCGGTGGCGAAGGCGTAGTTGTCCACCGGGTTGTTGTTGTAGACGATGGTCCGGGGCAGAGCATTCTCCCGGTCCAGTGCGTCCAGGTAGTTGCACAGCGCGTCAGCCTGCCGGTAGTCGCCCATCGAATCAAAGCCCGTATCCGGACCCAGCTGCTTAAACATCCGCGTGTTGTTGTTGCGGCGCGCGCCCAAATGGAGCTGCTTGGTCCAACCCTTCTCCGCATCCCAGCGGCCAAAGTGGAGCATCAGGGTGGAGGCAAACAGAGCATGCTCAGCGGGCGTGGCGGCGATGTTGGCCCGGGCGCGATCAAAGATCGTCGCCGACTTGGCGTCGTCGGCTGGCGTGTCAAAGCAGGTGGCCAAGCCGTGGTCCGAAACGCGGCAGCCCAGGTCATGAAAATCCTGATGACGCTTGGCGAGTGCATCGAGGAAAGTGCGATAGCTGGTGATCTCGGTGTTGGCCGTGAAGGCCAACCGCTCAATCCAAGCCTTCAGCGCGGTGGGATCATCGACGCGGAGCGCTTTGTCGGGCCGGTAGGCGGGAAACACTTTCACGGCCAGCGTGGAGGCTGCAATATCGCGATGCCAGTTCAGGTCGTCGGCCGGGTCATCGGTGGTGCACAGCGCCCGGACCTGGAACTTGGTCAGCGTATCCTGCGCCCGCAGACCGGGCAATTGCGCGTTGGCTTGCTCCCAGATAGCGGGGGCACTGGCCTCGTTCAAAAGATCGGTGATGCCGAAGTAACGGGCTAGCTCCAGGTGGGTCCAGTGAAACAGCGGGTTGCGCAGCGTCTGGGGAACTGTACGGGCGTAGGCCAGAAACTTCTCATACGGACTGGCGTCGCCCGTGCAGAATGGCTCCGTGATGCCGTTGGCGCGCATGGCCCGCCACTTGTAGTGGTCGCCTTCCAGCCAGATCTCAAACAAGTTGGCGAACTGGCGGTTCTGCGCAATGTCTTTCGGCGGGAGATGGTTGTGATAGTCGAGAATCGGCTGAGCGGCCGCGTAGTCGTGATAAAGGCGCCGGGCGGCAGCCGTCGAAAGCAGAAAATCGTCGTGGATAAAGGGCATGGCCAACCCTTATTCTAGTGGTCCGGCCCAGGCCGCGTCGCCCGGCCAGCGAACTAGTGGGAGTGCCCGCAGGAGGACTGGCCATTGTGGCTGGACACACCACAGGTGGCGCACAGCTGGTGATTACGCCAGTGAGCAAAGGCGATCGAGCAGCCGCCAATCGTCATCAGCACCGCTTCGGCATTGTTGAATTCCAAAAGCTCCGACTTGGCCGTCAAGATAAAGGCCGCCCCAAACAAGAACAGAAACAGAGCATCCCGGCGGCGGTGCTGCTCAAAAAAGCTATGAAACAGGCGGAAGGAAGCCACGGCAAACGAGAACAGGATGATGCTCCATTCAAAGCGCTCATCACCCAGCCAGCCTAAGCCAGCCACCGTCAGCAATACCGGGAGCGCTGCGCAATGAACGGCACAGGCTGTCGAAACAAACATGCCCACCCGGTCCAGCACCGCGCGGTCACCAAACTTGGGTCCGAACTTGGGAAACGCCGCCACTTCAGAATGATAACGCGCTATCAACTATCGCGCAACAAGCGGGCTGAAAATTTTTGTATTGACCTGGAAGCCGTGGGAGTTTATCCTCCAAGACAACCCGCAAAGTTTGCGTAGCTTCCCAGTTTCCAGTCCGCCTCTCAGACCTGAGGCATTCCACCCCGTCGTTCGCCCAATTTTCAAAACTTAGCTTGCAAGGGGAAACATGCTCACACGTTTGCTGTGTGTTCTGACGCTCGTGGTGTATTCGGGCAGCCTGTACGGGCAGTCCACATTCGGTTCGATTACCGGCACCGCCACGGATAAATCCGGGCCGTTGTGCCCGACGCCATCATCAAGGTGCGAAACCTGGATGACAATTCACTCCGTTCCGCTGTGAGCAGCGATCAGGGTCTATTTACACTCCTCAACCTGCGCGCCGGCAGCTACGAGATCACCGCGGAGAAACCCGGTTTCGGCGTGCTGAAGATCCCGCAGGTGGCGCTGGAAGCACGCCAGCAAATGCGCGTTGATGTCACGCTGGAGATCGCCAGCGTCGGCCAGGTGATGGTGGTGAATGACGCCGCCAGCACCATCAATACCGAAAACGGCACCATCGGCGATTCCAAAAACTTCCAGCAGGTGACGACCCTGCCGTTGAACTATCGCGGCTCCGGCGCCAGCCCGTTGACGGCGATCCTCACCGTACCGGGCGTGCAGCAGGATGCGGCGGGCAACTACTCGATCGGTGGCGGCCTGCCATCGATGATTGAGTTCACCGCCGATGGCATCTCGACGGTGAACGTCCGGTCCAGCGGCGCGTTGGGGCAGATGTTCCCCTCTTCGGAACTGATCCAGGAGTTCAAGGTGACGGCGGTGAACAACAACGCTGAGTTCGCGCAGGTGGGTGACGTCACCATCACCACCAAGTCCGGCACCAACGTCTACCACGGCTCCGCGTATGACTACCACCAGAACCGCGCGCTCGACGCCACCACCTATGGCTCACGGGTGAAGCAGGCCAAGGTGTGGAATACGTTTGGCGCCACCTTGGGCGGCGCGGTGGTTCTGCCCAAGCTTTACAGCGGCAAGGACAAGACTTTTTTCTTCTTCGCCTATGAAGGCAGCCGCAAGCCCGGGTCGACGGCCAAGCAGTTTAACGTTCCCACCGACGCGATGCGGGCCGGTAATCTGAATGGTCTGCCCGGCGGGGCGACGCTGGACCCGGCCACGGGCGCGCCGTTCCCCAACAACATCATCCCCTCCAGCCGGCTCAGCCCGGTCTCACAGCGGTTGCTGAACAACTACTACCCCAAGGCGAACGTCGCGGGGGGTGATCTGGTGTCGAACTCTCTGGCGCTGTTGCCGACCCCGGCTTCTTTGACCAGCTACGACATTCGGGTGGACCAGAACATCGGCAGCCGCCAGCAGTTGTATGGCCGCTTTACCTGGCGCGAACTGCCCAGCGTCGGCGACAACGAGATGCTGCCCACCGACACGATCACCGAGCTAAACAAGAAC
>JBIKMK010000328.1:0-5295 GCA_044359315.1 Bryobacteraceae bacterium
GCTAGGGCTGTTCCAGAGGGCGAGAATTGGCGCAAATCGCAGGCCGTTGTATCGGAGGCGCTCGACGAAGCGAAGATACCTGTTCCTTCGACCTGGAAGGATAAGAACTGGCGCACGTGGGACGATTGCGATGACCTAGGGGTTTGGGTAAAGGTCATCGAATACCGGCTTAGGAGGGCTAAGGAATGACCGGAAGCGGACAGCCTGAAACTTTGGGAAATTTTCTCTAATTTTCTCCAAGCGCTCAATACCCGGTAGCGCTCATTCGTATCAATGAGTTAGAACTCCGAACTACGAGACGAAATTTTCGGTTGCGATGATCCGAACTGACGGCCACAAGGCCATCACGAAAGGATCACACTTGCAAACCGAAGCATCTACCACTAACCTTCTGACGGAGCGCGAAGCTGCTCTTGAATACCGGCGGAGTGTTCCAAGCCTGAGGCGCGACAGGCTTTTCAATCAAGGTTTCCCCTTCATCAAGTTGGGCCGTTCCGTGAGGTATCGGCGCAAAGACATCGAAGAGTACATCGATAAATTGCCCAAGGGCGGCGGGAAGGCGGCCGCCTGATGCCCGCAAACGAAACCCCGGCAGCGCCAACTGCCGGGGTGAACTTAGATCGGGCCGGGGAACGGACATTCCCAGCGTATCGCGGCGGCGGCTTCGAGTCCATCCACATTGGCCAACTGTGGGCCGCCCTTGGTGGCGGACCCATCCGGCGCGGCCGGGGGGCCGCGTTCTGGCGCAACGGTGACAACCCCACGGCGGTATCAATCGACCTGGAACGGGGGCGCTGGCGTGACCACGTAAGCGGCACCGGCGGCGGGTGTCTCGCCCTGGCGGAAACGGCGCGGAATTGCTCGCGGGCCGATGCTCTGGCGTGGCTTGAAGCGAACGGCTTCATCGAACCCCGGCGGCTCTCGGTAGTGGACCGGCAGGCACACGCCCAACGGCGGGCGGATGCGGAGAATCAGGCTCAACAGGCATGGCGCTGGTGGCAGGCGCGGCGCTGGCAGCTTGGGGCACTGAAGGCGGCGGCGGACAAGAGCGCGGCCTATGCAGCGCTGGCGGCCCATGCGCGCGCTTTGTTCCTGCATGAGGCCATCGAACCGGCTCAACTGGTGGCGGCTTATCTTGCGGCGCGGACGGCTGATCCGGCAGGCGTCGCGGCGTTGATTGCTGAGGCCATCGCTGATGAACGGCGGTGGGACCAGCTGGACCGGCTGGTGCTCGAAGGCATCCGCCGGACCGGCGGGCTGGTGGGGGTGGCAGCATGAGCACTCTCGCAAAGCTGGCGGCACGCGGTGACAATGGGCCACCGGCGGAGGTGGTCCGGGGTGCGATGCAAGTTGACGCAATGCCACCGGAAACCGAATCAACGGTGCACGCATTCCCGTTCTTTCAGGCGGCGGACGGTTGGTACTACCGAAACCCTGACGCCGGAAATGTCCGGCTCTCCGGTCCATTCGATATCGTAGCTGCCACCCGCGATGAGCGCTCCGAGAATCACGGTAGGTTGCTCCACTGGACCGACGCGCGCGGGCACCGGCACTCGTGGGCTTGTCCGTTGTCCGCCTTCGCTGGTGATGGGAATGAGGTGCGCGAGCGGTTGCTGGACGGCGGCCTATTGCTGGAACCGTCGCGGCGGGCGCGGGAACGGCTGGCGGTGCTGATCCAGCAACACCCGGTTTCGGAATGGATTCGGGCCGTGTCGCGGACGGGCTGGCATGGTGACGTGTTTGTGATGCCTGATGAGTGCATCGGTCCGGCTGGCCATGAGCGCACCGTCTATCAGACGCACGGGGCCGGGCACGCCTTCCAAACGGCTGGGACGCTGGATGAATGGCGAAACGCGGTTGGCCGGAAATGTTCCGGTAACTCGCGGCTACTGTTGGCGCTGTCGGTAGCCTTCGGTGGGCCATTGCTGGAACTGCTCGGGGAACAGTCGGGCGGCTTGCACCTGATCGGCGTCACCAGCACGGGCAAGAGCACGGCGCTATACGCTGGCGGCTCCACGTGGGGTGGTGGCGGGCCGAACGGCTTTGTTCGCAACTGGAGCACGACGGCCAACGGACTCGAAGCGGCGGCGGAACTTCACAACGACGGGGCCTTGTTCTTGGATGAACTGCATTCGGCGAACCCGAAAGCCGTTGTTGAAATGGTCTACGCATTGGGGAATGGCGCGGGCCGGGCGCGAATGTCTCGCAGTCTGATGGCGCGGCGCTTGGCTAGCTGGCGGGTGCTGTTTCTCTCAACCGGCGAACTGACCCTGGAAGCGCACGCGGGGAAGGCGGGCGAACGTGTGCCGGGCGGGGCGGAGATTCGGCTCCTGAATGTGCCAGCTGACGCGGGTGCGGGCATGGGCTTGTTTGAGAACCTGCACGGCGCGGCGGATGCGCGGACGTTCGCCGATCAACTGCGGGCGGCGGCCCTGTCCACCTATGGCACGGCGGGGCGGGCGTTTCTCCGATATCTGGTGGACCATCGCGACGAAGTGACGGAGACTGTCAGGGGCGTTTGCCGGAACTTCGTCCGGGTAGAATTACCAGACGGCGCGGCGTCGGAAGTGGGCCGGGCGTGCCAGCGGTTCGCCTTGATCGGCGCGGCCGGGGAACTGGCCACGGAAGCGGGAGTTACCGGCTGGGACACGGGCGAAGCCATCCACGCGGCGGGCGTCTGTTTTGGCGCTTGGCTGGCCACGCGTGAGACTCCAGGAAGCATCGACACGGAACGCGGCGTGGCTCAAGTCCGGGCATTTCTGGAGAAGCACGGGGCGTCGCGGTTCCAATCGGTGAAGGCTTTTAAGGGTGACGGGACACCTTTGGAAGAACGCATTATCAATCGTGCTGGCTTCAAGCGAGCAAACGGCGAAGCCGATCATGCCGACTTCCTGATACTGCCTGGGGTGTTTCGTTCGGAGGTGTGCGCCGGGCTGGATCACAAGGCGGTACTGGCCGAACTGGAAAAGCGCGGATTCCTCCGGCGGCAAGGTCCCCACTGGACCATCAAGACCTCTACACCCGAAGGGGACCTGCGGCTCCATTGCGTGCGCGGGGAGATTCTGGCATGATTTGCAAACGCTTTGATCGTTTGGTGGGGACACTGGGGACAGTGGGGACGGCCAATGTTTGCAGGGCCAAGAGCGGTCCCCAGTATGTCCCCACTCAGAAACCAAGTGGGAACTCGAACGGCAATTGCCCCCACTGTCCCCACTCGGGGCGGACCGGGTGGGGATCACTTTCGACCAATGTTTATAGGCCTGTCCCCACACTCCCCACTGTCCCCACTCCGAAGCGGCGAAGTTGCAAGTGCGTCCGCACATGGCGCGTCTGCGGACATTGCCAGACGTGCGGGGCCGCCCTGGTGGGTTCGCATGGCCGGGACGCGGTGGCGCATTTGGGCGGGCCGGAGCATACCGGCGTCTGGTGCGCGGCCTGTTGTCCGGCATGCCATCGCTGGCCTTTTCCGAATCAATACGCGCGGACGCGTCATGGACTTTGGCAATTTCCCGAACAGTACGCGCGGACGCGCGTCATGGACTTAGGCCATTTAACTAAACGATACGCGCGCGCGCGTCGTGGGGTTTGGCAATTTGCAAAGGATTAACGTGCGCGGGCGTCATGGGGTTTGGCCTTTTAGTACGAATTACGCGCGCGGGTGTCATGGAGTCTTCGAGAATTGAGGTGGAGCGATGAGAAAACCACGTTGCAAAGCAAAAACCCGACAGGGTACGCCATGCAAGGCGGCGGCGCTATGGAGCACTCGCAGCAAGCGGTACACCCGTTGCCGGAATCATGGCGGGCTCTCCACCGGGCCGAAGACGGCGGGGCGAAGCAAGCTGCTTGCTGGTGAGGCGTGTACTAACATCTCAGTTGAGGGCACATGAGATATCGCATAGTTGGGGGCCTGCTAGCAGCAGTGTTGCTGCCCGTGATATTGGTTGCGCAGTCAGACAGCGTCGCCGAGGTGCGGAAGCGGGCGGATCAGGGCGATGCCAAAGCCCAGTTCAACCTTGGCGTCATGTACGACCACGGCCAAGGTGTGCCGCAGGACTACACGGAAGCTGCCCGCTGGTACCGCAAGGCAGCGGACCAGGGCACCGCGAGCGCTCAACTCAACCTTGGCTTGATGTACGCCAAGGGCCAGGGCGTACCTCAGGATTACGCCGAAGCGATGCGCTGGCTCCGGAGGGCGGCGGACCAGGGCGACCCCAGTGCTCAGCGGAGTCTTGGCTTGATGTACGACCACGGCCAAGGTGTGCCGCAGGACTACGCTGAAGCGATGCGCTGGTACCGCAAAGCAGCGGAGCAGGGCGATGCCAAAGCCCAGTTCAACCTTGGCGTCATGTACGACTACGGCAAGGGCGTGCTTCAGGACTACTCCGAAGCCGTACGCTGGTATCGCAAAGCAGCGGAGCAGGGCGATGCCATCGCTCAATTCTCAATGGGCTTCGGATACAAGTATGGCCAAGGCGTACTGCAAGATTACGTGGAAGCTATACGCTGGTATCGCAAGGCAGCAGAGCAGGGCTATGCCATCGCTCAGTTCTCACTGGGCTTCGGATACGAGTATGGCCAAGGCGTACTGCGAGATTACTCCGAAGCTGCCCGCTGGTACCGCAAAGCAGCGGAGCAGGGCTATGCCAGCGCTCAACTCAACCTGGGGGTCATGCACGACAAAGGCCAGGGCGTGCCTCAGGACTACGCGGAAGCCATACGCTGGTACCGGATGGCAGCGGACCAAGGCACCGCCATCGCTCAGCACAATCTTGGCGTCAAGTACTCCAAAGGCGAAGGCGTTCCTAAGGATTACGCCGAAGCCGTACGGTGGTACCGCAAGGCAGCGGACCAGGGGAATGCCGGTGCTCAGCACAATCTTGGCCTCATGTACTACAACGGCCAAGGCGTACCTCAGGACTACGTCCGCGCGCACATGTGGTTCAATCTGGCGGCGGCGAAAGATGGCGACCCGAAAACGGCGGAGCGACGAGACCTAATCGCGCAGTTGATGACTGGCGAGCAGATCGCGGAAGCGCAACGGTTGGCGCGGGAGTGGAAGCCGAAGCGAGAAGCGAAGTAGAGCATTCAAGCGTTGTCAGTGAATCGCTTCTTGTCATGCAACGGCACGGTTACATGACAGATGGTTGCCTAGTCGAACACGATGGCAATGAAAAGAACGGAGAATAGGGCACCAGGTTGGCAACATGCCCCAATCATGAAGCCGAGATCATACAATTTTCCGGAATTTGGGAAAGCATACATTCGGACGTCCATAAAGAAGCTCCCGATGAAGCT
>JBIKMK010000329.1:0-5287 GCA_044359315.1 Bryobacteraceae bacterium
TCCACGGCACCTGGCCGGCCTGGCGGACGCCGTCGTCGTCGCCACGCCGACCACGTCACACGGAGCGGTTGCCGTGCCGTTGCTGCAGGCCGGCCTTGATGTGCTGGTGGAGAAACCCATTGCTGGATCGATGGAAGAAGCGCGGCGGATGGTGGAGGCCGCGGCGGCGGGGAGGCGGATCCTGCAGGTAGGCCACCTGGAACGCTTCAACCCGGCCGTGGAGGCGCTGGAAGGATTGAAGACCTTTCCGCTCTTCTTCGAGATCCACCGGATGAGCTTGTTCACGCCGCGGAGTCTTGATGTCGATGTTGTGCTGGATCTGATGATCCACGACCTGGAGATTGTGCTGGCGCTGACGGGTGCGATGCCGGAAGAGATCCGCGCGGCGGGCCTGTCGATTCTCTCCAGCCAGTCCGACATCGCCAACGTCCGGTTACAGTTTCCGGGCGGGTGCGTGGCCAACCTCACGGCCAGCCGGGCGTCAACCGAGCAGGTCCGCAAGCTGCGGCTGTTTGCGCCGCACCAGTATGTTTCGCTCGACTATTCCAAGCAGCAGATGATGGTGATCCAGGTGGGCGAGGACCGCCAGATCCGGTTCCAACCCACAGCCATCACCAAGGACGAACCGCTGCGGCGGGAACTGGAACACTTCATCGCCTGCATCAACACTCGGCAAGCACCGCGCGTCGGCGGAGTGGAGGCGATGCGGGCACTTGAGGTGGCGATCGGTATCCTTGATAAAATCAGGGAGCACGCTGAGGTGGTAGCGGGCAGTCTTGCGGCACGCTGACGAGCTGAATCTTCTTTACGATTGGGATGCGATGCACCCGCCCCGGCCCCGGCTGGCGGCAGCGGGGTCGGTGCTCGTGCATTTGCTCTTGCTGGTGCTGGTGGCGGTGATGCCCGATGCACCGGTCCGGCGATACGACTTTCCTGAAGTCCGGATGCCCCGCCGCAAGCTGACGCCGCTGATCGCGCCGCGGTTTGAGCTGACGCAAAAGGAAGCCAACAAGGGTAAGTTGGCCAAGGACGTCACCCTGGAGGCATTGATGCCCAGGCCCAGTGCCCCAGCCAAGCAGGCTCCGGTGGGTGCTCCAGCCACGCCCCGGCAGTTTACGCCGCCGCCTTCCGCACCCGCCCCGGCACCCCAGGCGATGATGCCGGAGCCGCCGAAGCTGGTGGCGCAGGGTAACGCCAACATCGCCACGCCGCAAATTGAACTGCCCGCGCCACCGCCACCCGTGGTGGAGAAGCCCAAGTTGGCCTTTGAAACACCGGGCCAGCCTCGGGGCGGGCCGCAGGGAGGCGCGCTGGGCAATGTCCGTATTGCCACGCCCAAGAGCAACGTGGACGATGTCGTGCGCCAGACCATCCGCATGAAGCCCAATGGAGGCGTGGTGGTGACCGACATGATGGACCTGCCCGCTGGTGCCGGGGCGACACTGTCCGCCACTCCCAACCAGGGGCGAGCCGGGTCCAGCCTGGAGCTGTTGAGCGATCCGCAGGGCATCGACTTTAAGCCCTACCTGATCCGCGTGCTGGCCGCCGTGCGCCGCAACTGGTTTGCCGTGCTACCGGAAAGCGCGCGCTTCGGGCAACGGGGCCGCGTGCTGATCCAGTTTGCGATCGCCCGGGAAGGGCGCGTGCCCAAGTTGGTCATCTCCACGCCGTCTGGCGTTGATGCCCTGGACCGGGCAGCGGTGGCCGGCATTAGCGCCTCGAACCCGTTTCCGCCGCTGCCTGCCGAATTCAAGGGCGACCAGATCCGCCTGCAGCTGAGCTTTGCCTACAACATGCCGGTGGTGCCATGAGCGCGATGGACATGAGGCGTCGGTTTTGGATGGCGATGGGTAGCTATGGAATTCTGGCCGCGGTCGCGTTCCGTCAACTGGACGGGCCGATTCGGCTGGCGGTCTGGGTATTTCTGGCGGGCCTGGCGCTAAAGACCTGGATTGCGCTCTACCGGAAGAGCAGTTAGCGCGCTGCGGAAAGATCTCATTCATGCGGAATTGCTTCCAACCATCTCGCGCGCTGCTCGTCCTGGCCGCCGGGGCCTGCTTGGTGTTCGCCCAACCAGCCCCAGCCACCAAGGCATTGCCTCGGGTGTGGGTGCTTTCAACGGGCGGAACCATCGCCGGGCAAGGGTCTTCATCCACCGACTTAACCAACTACAGGGGCGGCTCCCTGACAGGTGCCGATCTGGTGCGGGCGGTGCCGGAGATTGCGGCGATCGCCCAGATCAAGACGGAACAGATCGCGAACGTAGGCAGCGCGGATATCACCGTAGCGCATTGGCTGCAATTGGCCAACCGGATCAACCAGATCTTCACGGACGAGCCCGGCACGGCGGGCGTGGTGATCACGCATGGCACCAACACCATCGAAGAGACGGCCTACTTTCTCAATCTCACGGTGAAGCATGACCGGCCCGTGGTGCTGGTGGGCTCCATGCGGCCCGCTTCCGCTATTAGTGCCGATGGTCCGCTGAATCTGTTGAACGCCGTGCGCACGGCGCTATCGCATGAGGCGCGGGGCAAAGGAGTGCTGGTGGTGCTGAATGATGAGATTCATGCGGCGCGCGACGTCAGCAAGACGAACACGTTGCGCGTCGAGACGTTTCGCAGCCAGGATCTGGGCTTTTTGGGCTATGCTGATGGCGATCGCGTTTCCTTTTACCGCGCGCCGACGCGGCGCCACACAGTGAACTCAGAGTTCGACGTGAAGGGACGCACAACGCTGCCGCAGGTGGAGATCCTCTATTCCTACGTTGAGCCGAGCGGCGCTTTACTGAAGGCACTGCTGGCCAGCGGCGCGCCGGGGATCGTGTTTGCCGGTTCCGGTGCGGGGCTGATCTCCAGCGCCGAGAAGGCGGCATTGCAGCCAGCCTTTGCGATGCCGGCGCAGAGGCGGCCGGTGATGGTCCGCTCCAACCGGACGGGCAGCGGACGCGTCACAGCTCGGGACGAATACGACAAGCTGGGGATGATCCCGGGGGACACGCTGAATCCACAGAAAGCCCGGATCCTGCTGATGCTGGCGTTGACCAAGACGCGCGATGTGGCGGCGCTGAACCGGATCTTTTCCACCTACTAGTGCGGCTATTTCTTGGCTTCGGCCAGCTGCTTCATCTGCGAGAGGCCGCGTTCGAAGTCCGGGCCGACGGTGCTGTCCATGCTGGTGAACAGCATGAAGGCCTTCATCATGAAACTGCTGTTGCCTTCCATCGCCCATTCAACCCGCGTTCCCGTGCCTTCCGGCGCCAGCGTGAACGTGGTGATACTTTCGGATTCGAAGGGCTTGATGAACTCCAGATTCACCTTCACCACATTCGGCGGTTCGGTGGAGAGGATGGTCATGCGACCCTCGCCCACTTCTTTGTTGCCCAGCCAGTGATACTTGGCTCCGGGACCGGCGGGAGCACCACTATAGGTAGTCTTCATGGCGGGGTCGAGCTTGGCCCAGGGGGACCAGCCTTCCCATTGATGAAAGTCGTCGATCAGGTTGAAGACGGCTTCGGGAGAGGCGGCGATGGTGGCGGTCCGCGTCACCTTGTAGGCGCCGGGCTGCGTCGCCACCACCGCGATCACCGCGATCACGATTCCTCCGACGACCCTAAGAATCTTCTTCCACATGGTTGGCTCCTCCTCGGACGTACACCGGTGGCGCAATCGTCCTCAGGGGAGTGTACTGGGGGCGGTGGCCGAGGTCAATACCCGCGTGGTGGCTGGCTGGGGTGAAGCGCGCGGGGAACAGGGCCAGAAATTGAAATAATGGAAGCAGCATGGCCAAGCGGGACAAGGGGCGCGTCGCGGGCGAAGGTAGCTGGAAAGCGTCGTGGGCGGTACTGCTGATGGGCGTCCTGACTGGCTGCGGGACCGCACCCGCTCCGCGGGCCGTTGCAAGTTTGCCCCGGGTAGGCACCGCGGTGACCCTGAAGGCGCCGTTGGGTTTGCCGGAGGTGCCGGTGCCGGAGGCCAATCCGCTGACCGCGGAAAAGATCGCGCTGGGACGGCGGTTGTACTTTGACCCCATCCTGTCGGTGGACCGGACGGTCTCCTGTGCGTCCTGCCATCACCCGGACAAAGGCTTCGCCGACGGCCGTCGGACCGCATTGGGTGTCGGGGCCCAGACGGGAACCCGCAGCGCGCCGACGGTATTGAATGCGGCCTATTCGCGCGTGCAGTTCTGGGATGGGCGGGCAGCCAGCCTGGAGGCGCAGGCGGGTGGCCCGATCGCCAATCCGATCGAGATGAACCTGCCCCATGATGTTTGCGTGGCGCGCCTGCAAGGGGAAGCGAGCTATCGCGCTGACTTTCAGAAGGCGTTTGGCACGGAGTTGATCTCCATGGAGATGGTGCAGCAGGCGCTGGCCAGCTTTGAGCGGACCCTGCTGAGCGGCGATTCGCCCTTCGACCGGTTCCGCTATGGCGGAGACCCGAAGGCGCTCTCACCGGAGGCACAGCGTGGCCTGAAGGTGTTCATGGATCCGCAGAAGGGCAACTGCGCTTCCTGCCACTTGATCGGTGACCAGCACGCGCTGCTGACCGATGGGCTGTTCCACAACATCGGCATTGGCGCGGATGCGGAGGGTGCGATCAAGGATGTGGGCCGCTTGGCGGAAAGCAAACTGCCCACGGACAGGGGGGCGTTTAAGACACCGACGCTGCGCCAGATCTCCGCCACGGCACCTTACATGCACGACGGCAGCCTGAAGACGTTGCGCCAGGTGGTGGATTACTATGTGGGCGGCGGGAATGCCAACCCGGAACTGGACCGGCGGATCCGCCCGCTGGAGTTGAGCGGGCAGGAGCGCGCCGACCTGGTGGCATTTCTGGAATCGCTGAGCGGCCCGATGCCGCCAGAGGTTGGACCACCGGCACCGGCAAGGGTGGCTTCCAGGCAGTAGACTGGTCAGCGAATATGGTCCGTCTGCTCCGTTTGCTTCCGTGGTTGCTGATTTCGCTGTTGCCCGCTTGCAACCGCCCCGCCGCGCCGGGGCCGGTGGAAGCGGTGCCCGCCAAGCCCGTGTACTTCCAGGTGGACCCGGCCACGGCGGGGATCATCACGGGCACCATCCGGTTTTCAGGCGCGAAGCCGGCGGCCGCCATGATCGACATGGAACAGGACGCTGACTGCGCCAAGCTGCACCGGAACGCGCCGGTTCCCGATGAGGCGGTGGTGGTGAACCGCAACGGGACGCTGCGCAACGCTTTTGTCTATCTCAAGAGCGGACTGGAAGGCAAGGCGTTTGCTCCCCCGGCGGCCACGGTCACGATTGACCAGAAGG
>JBIKMK010000330.1:0-5284 GCA_044359315.1 Bryobacteraceae bacterium
TCACTTTCGAGGCCGAAGGGCTGTGTGGCATTGACATCGACGCGGAAGAACTTGAGGCTGCCGCCGGCCTGTACTTTATTGAGCAGCGGGAGGTAGACATTCAAGTCGTACTTGAGGGTGGTTTCGCCTTCCCTGGTGCGGTCGGTAAAGCTGGTCCGGTTGTTGAGGAGGGAGTCGGTTTGGGTTTCCCGGACGGTGGCTTCCGAATGAGTGAGCCCGAGAAGTCCGACGCCACGGGTGCCAAAGAGGCGCTGCCAGTTGACGCCGGCAGCGCTGCGCCAACCGCCGGCCCGGATGGTGAGAGTGTCGTCGGGGTCATCGGCTTGTGGCTTGATGTTGATGTAGTCATACCCTGTGATGTTGACGAACCAGATGCGATCCCGGGGAGAGAGATCGTAGACGAATTTTGCGTTGAGATTGTAGTTGACGGGGACGCCGCCAAAGCCAATGTCGTCGGTGAAGGCATCGAGGAAGCTACGGCGGGCGGAGACAATCCAGGAACCTTTGCCCTTTGCGACCGGACCTTCGAGAATGGCCCCAGCCCCAGCGAAAGCAACGTCGGCGCGGCCGGAGAACTTCTCGCGATCCCCTTCCCTCTGGGCTACCTGCAGGACGCTCGAGAGGCGATTGGAGTAGGGAGCGGGAAAGGCGCCCGTGAGGAAGTTCACGTCGCGAATCAGATTGGCATCGAGCATGGAGACCGGACCGCCGGCGGTGCCGAAGTTAGCGAAGTTATTGATATTCGGAATGTCGATGTTATCGATGACGAAGAGATTTTCGAGCGGGCTTCCTCCGCGGACGATCAGGTCGTTGCGAAAGTCGTCCGAGCCGATGGCGACGCCCGGCAAAGTCTGGATATAGCGAGAGACGTCCTGCAGGGCGCCCGCGGACTTCAGAATCTCGCGTGGCTGGACCAGGAAGCTGGACCCTTTCACCTCCTCCGGAGCGACGAAGATGGATTCGGAGACGGTCACCTCCTGACGGGAAGCTTCCGGCAGGGGAAGCAGCACCTCGACGCGCGCGTTCAGACCGGCCCGAATCTCGATGCCTGTCTGGCGCAGTGGCGGCTCACCTTTAGCCTGAACTTCAAGCGAGTAAACTCCCGAGCGGATTTCGCTGAGGCGAAAATTGCCGAGGTCGTCGGAAGTCGTGCATTTGGACAGTTCGACAACGCAGACACGGACTCCGGCGAGAGGCTGAGGAGCCTGTGAAGGCGCAACACCGGCGGGAGATGAGGTGCTGGCGCGGGCGACGCTGCCGTTCAAACCTCCCACGCCAGCAGTATCTTGAGCATCCGTTGGCCTGCTGAAGGCGAGGAGAAAACCAAATAAGTGAAGTAATTTATGAAGTTTGGACACAAGAACAAGATTCCATGCTCGCAGTGCAGATTCCAACCGAAACCAACTGAGCGTGGAAAGACAGTTCTGAGTGCAGCATTAGAGGCCTGGAAGCAGTTCGCGCAGGAGCTTGGCGCGGCGTTCACCAACGAGGATTTCTGTGTGCGCCGCGTCATTCATAGTGATGGCGTAGGTGCTTTTTCCGTAAGGCTTTACTTCGACAATGTGGGAAATGTTGATCAGTGCGGCCCGAGAGGCGCGAAAGAATTGATCGGCGGGCAGACCTGCCTCAAGATCAGCAAGCTGATAATTCACGACACACTTGGCCGATGGCGTGAAGGCCCAAACAAGACCATCGCTGATGGCGAAGAGCGAGATGTTGGCTGGGGCCAGCAGCACAAAACGGTTGCGAAGCCTAGCCACAATGTGTCGTAGCGGCGAAACCTGCGTTCGCAGCACACGATCAACACGTTCAGCCTCCTGTGCCTGGGCGGCCTGATTGAGGAACAAGGGGCGAATCCGGTCGATTACTTGAAGCAGGCGCTCCTCCTGAATGGGCTTGAGCAGGTACGCTACCGCGTCCGCTTCGAATGCAGCGAGTGCGTGTTGGTCGAAGCCAGTGATAAAGATTACGAGGGGACGTTGGGTTTCGGGTGGGATCGCGCGAAGGACATCAAAGCCATTCAACCCCGGCATCTGGATATCCAGAAAAACTAAGTCGGGCTTGAGGCTAACAATTTGCTCTACTGCAGAAAGTCCATCCTCGGCCTCACCAACAATTTGCAAATTGAGGCAAAAGCTGAGCTGCCGCCGGAGCCGGGAGCGTGCGGAAGCTTCGTCGTCAGCGATGACGGCCCGAATCATGCTGCTTCCCGATGTCCCTGTCGCGGAATCAGAATTGTCACGCGGCAGCCGCGGGATGGCATGGTCTCCATCGTTAAACGGGCATCTTCCCGGTAGATCGTGTTCAGCCGATCCGAGGTGTTGCGCAAACCTGTCCCTGTTGACTTAACTTGCTTTCTTGGTCCAAGCGAGCCATCACCGTTGTCCTCAACGGAGAGGCAAAGACAACCGTCGGCTTCGCTTACCTCGATCTTCAGTAGCCCAGGCCCGACCTTTGGCGCCAAGCCATGCTTTATGGCATTTTCAACGAGCGGCTGCAGGATCAGCGCTGGAATGCTATACAATCGGACGGCTGGATCCGCCTCAATTCGCACCGTAAGCCGCGTTCCGAAGCGAACTTGCTCAATGGCCAGATACTGGCGGATAAAGTCCAATTCCTCCGCCACGGATACCATGTGCCGGTGATGGTTCATCAAGACATAGCGAAAGGTTTCAGCGAGCATTTCAATGGCCCGCTCTGCTTTTCGCGGATCAACAATCACCAGATCAGCAATCGTGTTCAACGCGTTGAAGAGAAAATGCGGATTGACTTGCGCTCGCAGAGCTTGCAGTTCAGCGATGGTGGCCTGCTGGCGCAAGTTCAACTCACGGCTCTGCACCTCCAGCCGGGCTGCTTCCGCAGCCAGCCCATCCCGGCGGGCACTGAGCAATGAGGCCAGACCATGAAGAAAGGCGATTTCGTTCTGGAGAAAACTGCGCCCCTGCAGGTCGACGGCGATTCCGAGCAGATGGTCAACGCGCCCATTCGCGCGAATGGCGACGTAGACTTCCGGTTTAGGCCCATCGGGAACGGCACTGCGGTGGGTGAGGCTGGCCGCTTCGATCAAATCCGAAGCCAGGAGGTCTTCTCCCGCTTCACTCGACAGTACAGCCGCACTTGAGATTACTTGCGCCCGCGTGTGCTCGAAGATGCGCATGACTGAGCGTTCCATCTGTCGAAACAGCTCAAGTTCTTCAGTGGTGGTGGCAATCGAGGATGCGAATCGGCTGAGTTCTGCACTGAAGTCGGGCTGCTGAAAGAGCCAGCGCCGCACGCCCGCCCCGATCGCAGATTCCAGGACGTGAAAAACAAGTAGCAGCCCGGCAAAGAGCGTAACCATGAGAGCGCCCGTAAGGGCAATGGGAAACCCGTCGACCCAAGCCGTCCATCGCGGCAGTGGGCCGGTCAGGAACAGGTAGGTCAGGAAGCTGATCCACAGTGCGGCGAGGATGCGCAGGCTGCCGGCAACCATGACATCGCTGAACCGGAAGTGCGCCAAAAGCAAAAACGAAGCCAGGGCGGGCAGCAAGATTGCGTGTTCGCTGATGAACTGAAGCGAAACTTTGCCAATAGGGCCCAATCCGGAATGAGACAGAAAAGTTACGGCTGAGAATGAAGCTACGCAGGCGATGGCGGAAAGCCAGACGCAAAAATTCACCATCGAGGATCTTGATTCGCGAAGGCGGATTGAGATGGAACTCGCCAGGAAGGTGTAGAAGCTCGAGAAAGCCCAATAGCGCATTTCAAAGGTCGACAAGAGAGAGCTACCCTGAACAAGGTTTGACCAAAACTGTGTGCCGATGAGTAGCCCGGCGGCTGTCGCGAGCAAGATGAGTACACCATACGCACGTTTCAGCCTGTCCGAACGATGAGATAGACGCCAGATCGACAGCATTGCCGGAGAAAAGATGAGCAAACCGCTATAGCCGACGCTACAAGCCAACTGCACCTCGGGCGAATGCGGACTATAGCCGCAAATCATAAGAGCGGTACTGACAGCGCCACCGCAATTCCATGTAAGAAGCGACGCGGCAAGCAGCAGGCTGGGCCGCCGCTGCTCCTCTAATCGCCAGGATTTCCGAATCAATTGCAGCAGAACGAGCGAAATTGCGAAACCAGCGGAAAAGCCCAGGAACTGGACCAACAGCAGCGCGTCGTCGGGGGAGAAAAAGCTATCCATAAATCCAGATCAAAAGACAGTTTCGCAAAAAAGGTTCCGCAGCACGGATAACAGCGGTCTGCGTCGCGTTGACCGATTCGCATCATCTGGCCAGAGCACTTGGACTCCAGCGGCGCGAAGCAAGTCGAGTGCTTCCATTCCCTCGACCGAGACCGGGGCCGCTGCCTTGAGATCGACGACAAATGTCCTTTGCCTGATCGAGCACGAAGTCTTCCAAAGCTGCAACAATTCCGGCACCATGGCGCCCTCTAGTGGCCCGCAGACTTGGATGCAGATGGATCGGCCCTTGTCGTGTAGATAGATTCCGGCTGGTTGCGCCTCTTGATTGGGCATGGCGTAATCAGCATAAGGGATACTTCGTGTTACGCCATGGGTTTTGAATTGAGTGTGGAAAAATTCGACTGACCGGGGGCATGCTTCTGTCAACTCCAATTGGCCCACATTGATGCTTTGATTTGGCCCACCCTGGGGGTAAATAGTTCACCGTGGGGCCGGCTGGAGCCAAGCCCTGCGGCGCCCGGAGGGCGACGCGTTTAGGGCTGGGCGGAGGCCGGCCCCACGGTGATGGAATCGTCAAAATGAGGGCGGCGGAATGGCCTCCTCGGGACGAAAAACGTGGTCAAACTCGACCGGCGCCGACGGCGGCATCGTAACGGTCCGGCCCTCCAGCACCTCTGGATCGTCACCCAGACAGTCCAACGTCACAACCGCCGCCAGTCGGGTCTCGACATATTGCGTATCTTCGTCGCGCGCCCGCTGCCGGTCACGTCCAATCGACAGCGCCCGGGCAAACGCCGCGTCCCAATCCGCACTGCGAAAAAAGCAATCAGCCTCCTCCCAATGCCGCAATCCCTCTCCCTCGTCGGCCATCACCGCCCACCGCAATCGCGCACGAAACCACGTCATCGCTTGCCTCCTTTCCTGCTCGCCAACGTTCGTCGAAACCGATGCGACTCATTGCCGGTTTCAATGATGTGAGCCTGGTCCGTCAACCGGTCCAGCATCGCCTTGCACAACCGGGCATTGGGAAACATCGTCGTCCATTCCGAAAACGGAAGGTTCGTCGTCACAATCACCGACGCCCGCTCAGCCCGGCCCGAGATG
>JBIKMK010000331.1:0-5238 GCA_044359315.1 Bryobacteraceae bacterium
GATTTTCCCGGCTCGCGTGGACGAACGTGGCCGTCTCAAGCTTCCGGCTGCCTTCAAATCGTACTTGGAGCAGTTGGGAGAGAAGGACCTTTTCGTGACCAGCTTCGACGGACGCATAGCTCGAATTTACACCCCCGGGGTGTGGGAGTCCAACGAAAAGCATTTAACCGCGCCGGGTGAGAACCGTGAGCGGCGGAAGCGGATCTATTTGAAATCGATGGCGTTTGGCGAAAATTCGCGGTTGGACGACCAGGGCCGGGTCCTGGTGAACACCGATTTGCGCCGCGCCATGAATGTGGAAAACCAGCCCGTCCGGTTGATGAACTACGACGGCGTGATTCAGTTCTGGAGCGAGTCGGTCCACGCCGAGATGATGGCCGATGCCGATCAGTTGAGCTCCACGGATCTGGAGCGCGAGGAAGAGCTGGGGCTGAAGTAATGCATGCACTATTCCGTCATGCTGGCCGAATCCTTGGAGCATTTGAAGCTCCAGCCGGAGCGCGTCTATCTGGATGCGACCTGCGGATTGGGCGGGCATACGGGGGCGATCGCCCGGCAGTTGACCTCGGGGCGGCTGTTTTCAAACGACCGGGACGCCGAATCGATGGCGATGGCGCGGACGGCGACGGCGGATTGCGCGGAGCGGATTGTGTTCTCTCAGGGGCCGTTCTCGACGATTGTGGCCCGGTGGCGGGAGTCGGGATTGCCGCGGGTGGCCGGACTGCTGGCGGACCTGGGGGTCAGCCGGTATCAGTTGACGGACGCGGAGCGCGGATTCAGTTTTCAGACCGATGGGCCGCTGGATATGCGGATGGATCGCTCAACGGGCGAACCGGCGTCGGACTTGGTGAATTTTACAGCAGAGAAAGAACTCGCCGACCTGATCTATCAGTTGGGCGAGGAAAGGAGTTCGCGGCAAATAGCCAGGGCAATCGTTCGGGCACGGCCAATCCGTACCACTCTGCACCTTGCCGGGGTCATAGAGCGGGTCGTGCCTCGAACGGGAAAAATTCATCCGGCCACGCAGACCTTTATGGCGCTGCGGCTGGCTGTGAACGGGGAGCTCGACGAGCTGCAGGCGCTGTTGGCAGATCTGCCCGCCCTGCTGGAACCGGGTGCCCGGGTCGTTTTTCTGACGTTCATGTCCACCGAGGACCGCATCGTCAAGCAACATTTTCAGGCCTTGGCCCGCGAGGGTCGAGCCACCATTTTGACCAAGCACGTAATTCGGCCGTCCGAGGCCGAGATCAGCAACAATCCAGCGTCCCGCAGCGCCAAGCTGCGGGCGATTGAGTGGAAATAAGCCATGGCGACGCTCGCACAGATTTTTACACCACGTATTTCGCG
This sequence comes from Bryobacteraceae bacterium, assembly GCA_044359315.1. Taxonomy (GTDB): domain Bacteria; phylum Acidobacteriota; class Terriglobia; order Bryobacterales; family Bryobacteraceae; genus JAPKYZ01. Next base: position 1,348 of record JBIKMK010000331.1, read on the forward strand.
AGATGACCGGGAGAGCCTTTTGAACGAGGGCCGCAGCCGGGCGCAGGGACCAGCCGTTTCCGAGGCGGCTGGGCACGTCGAAGTTGCCGTTGACCAAATGCGCCCTTGGCCCTATGAGGACTTTCTCTACATCAAGAGTGATTTCAATAACCAGCGCGTTGTCCGGCAGGCGGACCCCACGGCGGGCCGTTCCGCCTGGAAGGCGATTGGTTCGTCCTCGATCGCGGCCGCCCTGCTGATTGGCTTGTTGCTGCCGCACGCTTACCGCCTGCTGGCGGGCTATCAGATTTCCCGCCTGAAGCTGGAGCATGAGCAGTTCTCTAATGTCCTCCGGACGCTCGACTCCCAGGAAGCCAGCCTGGTGAAGATGGATCGTCTGTATGAGGTGGCGCGTGCCAAGGGCTATGCCCCGCCCACCCGCGATCAGGTTCAGTATTCGCAACCCAAGGACGCCGTTGCGCGCTTGGACAAGAGCCCGGCCGGCACGCCGGTCGAGAACAAGTAAACCCACCTCCCCCGTGGTTTTTTGAAGAGCGGCTGCTGGTGCCCGAGGGCCAGCGCCGTGTTCGACGTCCGAAGAGGAAGAAGCTGATGGAAGCGTACGCTGATCATCCGGCGCGCCACCGGGTCCGGTGGCTGGCCCGGTTCGCGCTGCTTTGGGCAGTGGGCATCGGCGCGCGCCTGGTCTTTCTCCAGGCGTTCAGTCACGAAGAGTTTCGCGATCTGGCCCGGCAGCAACAGACCAAACTGCGCCAACTGGCCGCCCCCCGGGGCAGCATTTTTGACCGCGCCGGGCGCATCCTGGCCCTCAGTGTCCCGGTGGAGACGGTGATCGTCAACCCGCTCCAGTTGCCGGACCGCCCACTGGCGGCACAACTGTTGGCCCGTACGCTGGAGATTGACGAAGCCAAGCTGCGGGACCGGCTGGAGACCTACGCCAATGCCCGCAAGGGTTACATGGTGGTGGATAAGGGCGTCTCCGTGGAGAAAGCGGACCGGCTCCGGCAATTGGGCGTGGACTGGATTGGTTTTGAATCGAATGGCGTCCGCCGTTACCCGGATGGCGCGCTGGCCGCGCATGTCCTGGGTGGCGTCGATCACCAGGCCCGGGGTAACGCCGGGATTGAGCGTCACTTTGAGGACGACTTGGGTGGCTACCCGGGCTACGAATGGGTGGTCAGCGATGTCCAGCGGCGCAGCTTTGACTCCTCCATTGAGAAAGCTCCGCAGGCTGGCCGCGATGTTGTGCTGACGATCGACCGGCGGATCCAGTATGCGGCCGACGAGGCGATTCGCGAGGCGGTGGCCAGCAGCATGGCCGACAGCGGCACGGCGGTCGCATTGGACCCGAACACGGGCGAGATCCTGGCCCTGTCCAACTACCCCACCTACGACCCCAACGAAGTGCCCAAGTCCACGGCTGACTATGTGGCCCGCAAGAACCTGGCAGCCACTGATCCGTTTGAGCCCGGCAGCATCTTCAAGGTGTTCGGTTTGGCGGCGGCGCTGGAGACCACCGACATCCGGCCCGACACCGTGCTGCATTGTGGCAACGGCACCATTAACGTCGGTGGCCATGTGATCGGCGAAGCCCATGGTGGCTTTGGCTACCTGTCGGTGGAGGAGATCATCGCCAAGTCGTCCAATGTGGGCGCGGTGAAGATTGCCTTGAAGACCGGCGAGAAGAATCTGCACGACTACTTGCTGCGCTTTGGCTTCAACCAGACCACCGGCGTTGAGATGCCGTCGGAAAGCCAGGGCTTGATCTTCCGGTTGAAGCGCTGGCAGCCGGGGTCGATTGGGTCAGTCGCAATTGGCCATGAAGTGTTGACCACATCGCTGCAGTTGGCGCGCGGCTTGGCCGCCATTGCCAACAACGGCTTCCTGATCCGGCCGCACCTGACGAGGGCGCGTCCGCTGGGCGAAGTCACGCTGCGCAACGTGGTCTATCAGCCCGAGCAGAATGAGCAGCCCCGCCGCATCCTACGTCCGGAGACGGCCATGACGTTGCGCAAGGTGATGGAATCCGTGGTGCTGACTGGCACCGGCAAGGGCATCCGCCTGGATGGATATAGCTGCGGCGGCAAGACGGGCACGGCCAAACTATTCGACAAGACGATCGGCAAGTATGTCAGCCGCTACAACGCCTCCTTCATGGGCTTCTCGCCGGTGACCAACCCCGCCGTGGTGGTGGTGGTCACCTTGAACGGAACCCGCCAGTACGGTGCCACCGCCGCTGGCCCGGCCTTTAAGCAGATCACCCAGACCGCCCTGCGCGTTCTGAATGTGCCGCAGGATCTCACCGACCCGGCACCCGCCACCGAGCCACTACCGGAGCGGATCGTGGCCGACGTTGCGGTCACCAGCACGCCGCTGAAGACGCCGGAAGCCATGCAGCAGGAGATGGAAGCCGAGCAGGGTCCAGCCACCGCCATCGCGGTGGGACCGAAGCTGCCAAACTTCGTGGGCAAGACGGCCCGCGCCGTACTGGATGAAGCGATGCAGGCCGGCATCCGCGTGGACATTGAGGGTTCCGGCATTGCGCGCGTACAGGATCCGCCAGCGGGCGGACGGCTGGCCTCGGGTCAGCATGTGAAAGTGCGGTTCCAACCATGACGCTCGGCGAACTGTTGCAGGGTTCGATCGCCGTCAGTGACTTGCCGGAGGAGATTGCTGGCCTCCCGGTGTCCGGCCTCGATTTTGATTCGCGCCGCATCCAACCGGGGCACGTCTTCTTTGCCTGGCGCGGTGCCAAGGCCGACGGCAACCTGTTTGCCTCGCAAGCCATCGCCCAGGGGGCGTGTGCGATTGTCAGCGAGGATCTGCCGCCCGAAGGGCTGGCCGAAACGAGCAGTGTGCCGTGGATCCAGATTGACCGTGGCCGTCACGCCCTGGCGCTGGCCGCGCGGCAGTTCTATCCACGGACCCACTCTCTTCAGTTGACCGGCATCACCGGCACCAACGGAAAAACCACGACCAGCTATCTGGTGGACAGCGTGCTGCGGTGTGCCGGGTTCACCACCGGCCTGGTGGGCACGATCGAATACCACGTCGCCGGCGAAGTCCGCCCGGCCATCAACACGACGCCGGAGTCACTGGAGCTCTACCGGTTGTTTGATGATCTGGTTCAAAGGGGTGGGTCGAAGGCGGTGATGGAGGTCTCCTCGCATGCGCTGGCGCAGGGCCGGGTCTATGGCATGCCTTTCCACTCGGCCATCTTCACCAACCTGACGCAGGATCACCTGGACTTTCATGGCGACATGGAAAGCTACTTCCAAGCCAAGCATCAACTGTTCCGCGGCCAGGGCGTTCCGGCACCGGATCACGCCATCTTGAACTACGACGACAGCCACGGCCGGTCGATCGAAGTGGCCGCCCGGACGCGGTCCTGGTGGTATGGCCGCAGTGTCGGCGCGGCCATCCGGCCCGACAACATTCAGCAGTCTTTTGAAGGCTTGAAGTTTGATGTCCGCTTCGATGGCGGACTGTTGAAGATCGATTCCGCACTGACGGGCGACTTCAATGTCCTAAACATTCTGGCGGCATGCGGTGCGGGGCTGGCCTATGGCTTGGAGCCCGGCGTGATTGAGCAAGGCATTGCCAACTGCCGCGCGATTCCCGGCCGCTTTGAACGTGTCGAATCATCGCAGCCATTTCTGGTGATCGTGGACTACGCCCACTCTCCGGACGCGCTCCGCAATGTTATCCAGGTGGCCCGCTCCTTGAACCCGAAACGCGTGCTGACCCTGTTTGGCTGTGGTGGCGATCGGGACCGTTCCAAGCGTCCACTGATGGGTGAAGCCGCCGCGGAGCTGAGCGACTATGTCGTGCTGACCTCCGACAACCCGCGCTCAGAGGATCCGCTGGCGATCATCAATGATGCGCTGGTGG
>JBIKMK010000332.1:0-5226 GCA_044359315.1 Bryobacteraceae bacterium
AGACCTCCTTGCGAAGTTGGAATTGAATCTCCATCCCGACCGCAGCGGCTTGGGCTGGGCGGTTCAATTGAAACCTATTGCGGACTTTCTGGTCCGAGTTTGCTGGACCGATCCCGGTCCAAACTTACTAGCCAAAGTATATCACGCCCGATTAGTAAATTACAATTGCATGACGCGATAGAAGTAGTAGCCGTGACCGGCTGCTAGCGGAGTAAGAAGATCAGGGATGCCCGTAATGAAGATCGTGGCTGCCGTCTACAGGCGAACCAGCGACAAGAACTCATCACGAGTGGCCTTGTCGGTGCGGAAGCTACCCAACATGGCGCTGGTGGCGGTGGAGGAGCACTGCTTTTCCACGCCGCGCATCATCATGCAGAAGTGTTGGGCTTCGGCGATGACGCCGACGCCGCGGGCATCGAGGACGTCGCGGATGGCTTCGGCCACTTGCTGGGTCAGCCGTTCCTGCACTTGCAGGCGGCGGGCGAACATGTCGACGATGCGGGGAATCTTGGAAAGGCCGATCACTTTCTTGCCCGGCAGATAGGCGATGTGCATCTTGCCGAAGAAGGGCAACATGTGGTGTTCGCACATCGAGAAGAACTCGATGTCCTTCACTAGCACCATCTCGTCGTACTCCACGTCGAACAGAGCGCCGTTGACGATCTGTTCGATATCGGCGTGGTAGCCGGAGGTGAGAAAGCGGAGTGCCTTCTCGCTGCGTTCCGGAGTTTTGAGCAGGCCTTCGCGTGCCGGGTCTTCGCCCAACTCGCGGATGATTCCCTCCACGTTATGGGCGATCAAGCCGGTTTGAGGATTGGCCTCCAGCCGGGGTGAGGACAGCTTGTGGACTTTCTTCGCTCTCATGAGTGTTTGATCTCAAAAATGTTGTTGCGCGTCTCAAAAATTCGCACCCGGTCGAGCGGCGGTAAGCCGGACGGCCAGGCGGCGGACAGACGAGACTGGACGATGGCCGCCAGATTCTCCGTGGTGGGCACCAGGGCGCCCATAAATTCCGCGACGTCCTGGTTGAGGTTGCGGTGGTCGAACTGTTTCACAATCGTGCCCTGGACCAGACTATCCAGACTCTCTAGGTCAACAGCGCGACCGGAGATGGGGTCGACGGGGCCGTGGATGGTGACTTCGACGATGTAGTTATGGCCGTGGCCATAGGGGTTGTTACATTTGCCGTAAAGGGCGCAGTTTTCTTCTTCGCTCAACTGGGGTGAGTGAAGGCGGTGCGAGGCGGCGAAGCGGTAGCGGCGGGTGAGGCGCACCGTGGCTGGGTTGTCTTGCGGATCGAAGGGTTGGAGTTGGGACTGGGCGTCGGGAGTCAGCTTTCCGGCGCTGGTGGAAGAGGCGGGGCTGAAGTCCCGCTGCAGGCTGAAGCCCGCGCCACCACTATGGCCTACGCCGCTCATCCGCCTACCTCGACGTAGAGATCCTCGGTTTCGTAGAGGCGGACGGTTTTGAGTGTGGCGCGGGTTCCGGCAAAGTGGGGGGCGACGCGGCGCCAGATCTCGAGCGCGATGTTTTCGGTGGTGGGGACGATGCGGTCAAACGGCGGCACTTCGAAGTTGAGGTGCCGGTGGTCGAACGGGTCCACCACTTCCTGGTTCAGAATCTGTTTGACGTCCTTTAAGTCGACGATCATGCCGGTGATGGGGTCCGGCTCACCTTCCAGCGCCACTTCGAGCACGTAGTTGTGGCCGTGGCCATGCGGATTCGCCGCTTCGCCGTAGACGCGGAAGTTCTCCTTGGGTGTCAGTTGGGGAGAAGCGCAGATGTGGGATGCGGAGAATTCAACCCGCCGAGTGATGATCATCGTGTCTCCCCTGTTCGATGCGGGCACGGGTATCCGGGATACTCTAAAATCGAGGCACGGATGAATCTCGACAAAACGTTGAAACTGGTGGCCGGCGCGTTGGCGCTGGGCTTGGTGGCGCTGGTGGCGGATACGATGCGGGATCCGGTCATACAAGTGGGGGATAAGGCCCCCAAGTTCAGTATCGTCTCGGAGAAGGGCCAGCCTCTCACCCGCGACTCATTTGGTGGCAAACTGCTGGTGCTGAATTTCTGGGCTACCTGGTGTCCGCCCTGTGTGGAAGAGATGCCGTCGCTGAACGAGTTCCAGAAGCAGTTGCGGGATTCGGGCGTGGTGGTGCTGGCGGTGAGCGTGGATCAGAATGAGCCGGCCTACAAAAAGTTCATTGAACGCTACGGCCTGCAATTTGAAGTGGCGCGCGACGCGGAAGCCAACATCAGCGCTTCCTTTGGCACCTACCGCTACCCGGAAACCTATGTGATCAACCAGCGGGGCGAGGTGCTGGAGAAGTTTATCGGCGAAGAAAACTGGGCCGATCCGCGGCTGATTGAACGCATCAAGAAGTTGATGTAGGCGGAGCCTCCCACAGTGAACGCAACGGCCAAGCAACAACTCATCAATGTCGTGGGCCCCAAGGGCTTTTTGGACCAGCCGCACGACCTGACGCTTTATGAGTACGACGGCGGTGTCGACAAGCACAAGCCGGACATCGTCGTATTTCCCAGGGCCACCGAAGAGGTGGCGGCGATCGTCAAGATCGCCAATCAGCACAACCTGCCATTTGTCGGGCGTGGCGCGGGTACGGGGCTTTCCGGTGGCGTGATTCCGCGCGCCGGTGGCGTGATGATCTCATTCGCCAAAATGAACCGGATCCTCGAAATCGACTTGATGAATGAGCGGTGTGTGGTGCAGCCGGGCGTCGTCAATCTGGACGTGACGCTGGCCGTGCAGGGTGAAAAATATTTCTATGCCCCGGACCCTTCGTCCCAGCGCGCCTGCACGATTGGCGGCAACGTGGCGGAGAATGCCGGCGGTCCGCATACGCTGGCCTACGGGGTCACCACCAATCACGTGATGGCCCTGGAACTGGTGCTGCCGGACGGGTCCATCATTGAGACGGGCGGCAAAGAGCCGGATTTGCCCGGCTACGATCTGGTGGGCTTGTTCACCGGCAGCGAAGGCACGATGGCGCTGGTGACCAAAATCACGCTGCGGCTGATGCGGGCGCCGGAGATGGTGAAGACGCTGCTGGCGATCTATGACAGCACCGAGGATTGTGGCGCGACGGTGGCCGAGATTACGGCGCGGGCGATCACTCCGGTGGCGGTCGAAATGCTGGACGGGCCGATGCTGCGGATGGTGGAAGAAGCCACGCATGCCGGTTATCCGATGGATGCGGCGGCGGTGCTGCTGATTGAGCTGGAAGGCTTGAAAGAGGCTGTCGAAGAGCAAGTGGAGCAGATCCGCGAGGTCTGCCAATCCTGCCGGGCGCGCGAGTTCCGCGTGGCCAAGTCAGCCGAAGAGCGGGACCTGCTGTGGAAGGGCCGCAAGAACGCCTTTGGCGCTGTCGGCCGCATGAGTCCGTTCTACTACGTGCAGGATGGCGTGGTGCCACGGACGCAGATCGCCGGGACGCTCAAAAAGATCGGCGAGGTGGCGGACAAGTACGGTTTGAGCATCTCGAACATCTTCCATGCCGGAGACGGCAACATGCACCCGATCATCCTCTTCAACGCCCGGATTCCGGGGCAACTGGAAGCGGCGCAGCACGCCGGGGAAGACATTCTGGAGCACTGCATTTCAGTCGGCGGCTCCATTACGGGCGAGCATGGCGTGGGCATGGAAAAGATGGAGTTGATGTCAAAGCAGTTTCCGCCGGAAACGCTGGACATGATTGCCAAGTTCAAGAATCTGTTTGACCCGCAGTGCCGGCTGAATCCCGGGAAGTTGCTGCCCACGGGGCGGGGCTGCATGGAGATCCGGCAGCGACCGTTGACGGAGAAGTCGGCGGTTTAGGCGGGGCTGGGGGTTACTTGAACGGGTTGACGATGGTCAACTCGCCGATTTTCATCCCGTCTCGCAGATCTTCCGAGTAGAGCACCCTGCAACGCGCCTCCAGCGCGGCGGCTACGATGAGCGCGTCGTACCACGAGAACTGGTAGCGTCCATGTAGTTCTAATGCCGCTGAGATCAGGTCCATTGACGGCGACACCGTCAGCATCGGTTCGAATAGCTCCTGCAGTGTCAGTGCTAGGTCAGGCCCGTGAGCCGCGTTACGGAAGTTCCGGAGCATGGCATTCACAAACTCCTGGACGACCTGGAGACTGATCGCTCCGGTGCCGCTGTCGAGAGCCTCCTTTACCAGCGCTCTTGCGCGCCGCTGCTTGTCTGGAGCGGTGGAGTCGAACAAGTAGACGAATACGTTGGTGTCAATGAACGAGCTAGCGCTCATTCATTTCGTCCCGGGTGAATTTCCGGCCTGCTTCGACGTAGGATAGCTTCTCCATCAATGCATCGAAGCGTTCCGCACGGCTGGGCTGATTGCCGAACTGTGTTAACCAAACCCGGAACTGCTCGTTCAACGTCGAGCCCTCCAGCCGAGCCCGCCGACGGGCTTTCTCGATCGCGGCCTCATCGGCGCTCAGGGTTATGTTCCTCACTCTTGCAGTGTACACTACGTGCGCACTGGATCCGTTGATCCTTGGCCGCTGGCTAGTTGCGTCCCAAAACCGGGCCATCGCTGGTAAACTCTATTCTGTATGAGTCCGGTTGTTCTACTCACCCTCCTGTCCCTTTCCGCCGACATTGCGGTGATCGAAGAGATCATTGCGAAGGTCAATGGCGACATCATCACGCGTGGCGAAATCGAGAAATCCCGGCGTCAGTTTGAGGCTGAACTGCGGGCGCGCAAGGTGCCCTCACCGCAGCTGGAGCAGGCGCTGAAGGAAAAGGAAAAGGATCTGCTGAAGGAGCGCATCGACTCGCTGCTGCTGGTGCAGAAGGGCAAGGAGATGAGCATCAATGTGGATGCGCAGCTGTCGAAATACATTGCTGACATCCAGCGTTCCACCAAGACGGCGGATCTGGAAATTCTGGCCAAGGAAATCCGCGAGCAGACCGGGTTGGCATTTGAGGACTGGAAAGCCGACGTCCGCAACAACATGCTGACGCAGCGCGTGATCGGGCAGGAAGTCCAGTCCAAGATCAATGTGCCGAAGCAGGAAGTACAGAAGTACTACGAAGAGCACAAGACGGAGTTTGTGCGCGAAGAGCGCGTGTTCCTCCGCGAGATCTTTTTGAAGATGGACGGCAAGAACGATGCCCTGGTGGAGAAGAAGGCCAAGGATCTGATTGCCCGCGCCAAGAAGGGCGAGAAGTTCCCGGAACTGGCCCGTGACAATTCT
>JBIKMK010000333.1:0-5214 GCA_044359315.1 Bryobacteraceae bacterium
ACAGCGTCCTCAGCGATCCGCAAAAACGGGCCGCCTATGACCGCTACGGCCACGACGGCCTCGCCCGAGCCGGTGGCGGTGGTGGCGGGGCCGGGTTTGACCCGAACAACTTCACCGATTTCCAGGACGTCTTTGGCGACCTGTTCAGCGACTTCTTCGGCGGCGGCGCTCGCGGTGGCCGCCAACGTGTCCGGCGCGGCGAGGATCTCTCCTATGAGCTGGAAATCAGCTTCGAGGATTCCATCCGCGGCACTCAAGTCGAAATCTCCGTGCCGCGCATGCAGCCCTGCCCCAAGTGCGATGCCACGGGAGCGGAAAAAGAAGACGGCCTCACCGTCTGCCCCACCTGCCGTGGCCGTGGCCGCGTCAGCTACTCGCAAGGCTTCATGACCTATCAGCAGACCTGCGGCCAGTGCGGCGGCAGCGGTCAGCTCATCCGGCGTCCTTGCAAAGAATGCAAAGGCTCGCGTTTTCTCCGGACCGACCGCAAGCTGAAGGTCAGCATCCCGGCCGGCGTCGATACCGGTGTCCAGATGCGCGTCACCGGCGAAGGCCAGCCCAGCCCCACGGCGGGTGGACCAGCCGGTGATCTCTACGTCGTGCTCCGCGTCCGCGAACACGCTTTCTTTGAGCGCTCTGAGAACGATCTGTACTGCACCGTGCCGATCAGCGTCGCGCAAGCGGCCTTAGGCGCCTTGATTGAAGTGGAAACCTTCGACGGCATCCGCGAGGTCAAGATCCCGGAAGGCACCCAACCCGGCACCCGCTTCCGCATCCGTGGCCTGGGCGTGCCTCGCATCAACTCCTCCGGCCGCGGCGACCTCTTCGTCCGCGTCCACGTCCGCATTCCCGAAAAGTTGAACAAAGAACAGCGCAAGCTCTTTGAGCAACTGCGCGACGCCGTGCCGGAAGACAACCGGCCGCGCGAAAAAGGCTTCTTCGACCGGATGAAGGATATCTTCAACTAGGCTACTCGCCCTCGCAGATTTATCGGGTCAAAGGTTTTCAGAAAGCCGCCTCACCCGCTAAATTAGATAGATGAGTAAAGTCCTGCTGGCCCTGCTGGCCGTGCCTTTTCTGTTTGCCCAGTCCACCGATGGTTTGATCTCGGGGACGGTGCGGGATTCCAGTGGTGCCATCGTCACCGGAGCCAAGCTGGAAATTCTCAACGCCAACACCGGCGTCACGACGCGCGCGGAAACCAATGGACAAGGCATCTATTCGTTCCCGGCCTTGACCACCGGCCGGTATCGCATCACCGCGACGCATCCCGGGTTTCAGACCAGCATCCTGCAGAACATCCAACTCGACGTCGGCGCGCGCCTGGCCATTGACCTCAAGCTGGAAGTGGCCGTCGCCGGCCAGAGCATCGAAGTGGTGGCCGAATCCAAACTCGACCTCGCCGCCGCCACCGCCACCGTCGGCGGGGTCCTCACCGAAAAGAAGATTCTCGAACTACCCCTCACCAGCCGCAACGCCATCATCTTTGCCACCACCCAGGCCGGCACCTTTGGCGACTACTTCAGCGGCGCCCGCATCGGCACCTTGAACATTCAAGTGGATGGCGTCAACATCCAGGACGCCCGCATCAACCAGGGCCGCTCGACGCCGTTCTTTCTGTCCACCGATCGCGTGGCCGAGTTTCGCGTGGTCACCTCGCCCGCTGACGCCGAATACGGCCGTGGCAGCGGCCAGATCCAGATGATCACCCGCTCCGGCACCAACGAACTGCATGGCAGCCTGTTTGAGTTCCACCGCAACACCGTGCTCAATGCCAACACCTGGTTCAACAACTTCCAAGGCAGCGATTCGAGCGGCAACCCCATCGCCCCGCGCAATATTCTCATCCGCAATCAATACGGCGGCCGCGTCGGTGGACCGGTCATGTTGCCCAAGGTCTATAACGGCAAGAACCGCACCTTCTTCCACTTCCTGTGGGAAGCTGAACGCATCGCCCAGCGCAATCGCGTCACCCGCACTGTCTACACGGAACCGGCCCGCCGCGGCATCTACCGCTTCTTCCCCGGCGCCCAAAACGCCAACGCCACCGCCAACATTCCCGTCGTCGATTTCCAGGGCAACCCCGTCGCCCCCCGCACCGCCACCGGCCCCTTGAGCAGCGTCAACGTCTTTTCCGTTGACCCCTTGCGCAGCCGACCCGACCCCAGCGGCGCCGTGCAGCAAATGCTGAACCTGATGCCGCTACCCAACGTCTTCAACGTGGGCGATGGCCTGAATACGGCCGGCTATGCCTGGATCCAAAGTGCCCGCTCGCGCCGCGATCAATACAACGTCAAGATCGACCACAATTTCAACGACCGTCACCGCCTCACCTTCAGTTGGAATCGCGAGGATAGCCTCAGCTTCAACGGATTCCAAAGCCAGCGCTTCCCGCAAGCCCCAGGCGGCAATGTCGATTCGCCCGATAGCGTCTATTCGCTCAAGTTCTTCTCCATCATCCGGCCCAACCTGATGAACGAATTCAATGTCGGCGTGCTGCGCAGCCGTTCCCGCAGCTTGGCTCCCTGGGAAGTGCCCGGTGGCTTGGACGCCCTCCCCAAGATCAACGGCCGCCCCTACCTGATCGACCTGCTCACCGTCACCGATCCGATCCTCGTCGACAACGATCCGCAAGGCCGCATCTCGCCCAACTATCAGTGGAGCGATACCATCTCCTGGCTCAAAGGCAAGCACAACCTCCGCGCCGGCGGCGGTGTCTGGTTTGTTTCCAGCAACGGCTTCAACTCCTTTGACGTGATGCCGCGCGTCGTCCTGGGCAATGGCATCCAGCCCGTGCAGAACATGGGCGGCGTGGTGGGCTTGGGCGTCAACCGCGGCGGCGCGGAGAACATGCTGAACAACCTCGCCGGGTCCATCAGCACGGTCTCGCAAGCCGTCAACGCCCCCGGCGGCGCCAACCCGCAATTCCTGCCCGGCGAATACAAGCAACGCACCTGGAAGAACCAGGAATACTTCTTCTTCGTCAAGGACGACTACCGGGTCTCCAAAAACATGACCCTCAACCTGGGCCTGCGCTACGAATACTTCGGCGTCCCTTACGACCCCAACGGCAAGACCGCTGGATTGGCCGGCGGCAGCGCGGCGATCTTCGGCATCTCCGGCCGTGACTATTCCGCCATGTTCCGTCCCGGTGCCTCCGGCGGGGCCCTCACGCAGGTGGAATTGATCGGACCCGGATCAGCCAACGCCTCCCGTCAGCTATTCCGCCCGGACCGCAATAACTTTTCCCCGCACATCGGCCTCAGCTGGGCCTTGCCCTGGCTGGGTGCCAACAAGACCATCCTGCGCATGGGCTACAGCATGGGCTACGAACGCGCGGCCCTCCGCCTGGTCGACGTCGTCAGCGGGGACCAGCCCGGCTTGCGTGAACTCGTCGTGCAGCGCCCAGCCGCCTATACGCAGCTGGCCAGCCTCGCACTGCCCCTGGCTCCCAACGGCCGCCCGCTCACCACCGTGCCTTTGTCTGATCGCGGCCAGACCGTCCGGGGCTTTGACGACAACCTGCGCACGCCTTACGTGCAGAATTTCAATGTCAGCATCCAACGCTCCCTGCCCAAGAGCCTGCTGCTCGATCTGCGCTACGTCGGCAACAAAGGCACGCGCCTGATGCGCACGACCAACCTGAATGAAGTGAACGTGTTTGAAAACGGCATCCTCGATGCGTTCGTCACCGCCCAGCGTGGTGGCGAATCCCCGCTGCTGGACCAGATCTTCCGGCCCCTGCGGGGCAATGCCAGTGGCGCCACCTTTGCCCGCACCAACGCCACGCTGCAAGCGGCCCTGGCCAACAACAATGTCGGCACCTTCGCCAACTTCATCAACACCCAAAACGTGGGCGGCCGCAACGGCGGCCTGCTCCCCGCCGCCGGCCTGCCCGAGAACTTCCTGGTGGTCAACCCCCAGTTCTCCGGAGCGCAGCTCGTGGGCAACTACGCCAACTCCACCTACCACTCCTTCCAGGTGGATCTGTCGAAGCGCTTCGCCAGCGGCATCTCGATCCAGATGAACTACACCTGGGCCAAAGCGCTGGGTGAAGAAGAGGGCGCGGGCCAAAGCCTGCTCGATAGCTACCGGACCAACCGCAACCGCCAGCTCGACAAACGGCAGCTTTCCTTCGGCGCTCCCCATGTGTTCCGCTCCAACTGGATCTGGAACCTCCCGGTCGGGCCCAAGCGGCGGCTGCTCGGCGGCTCCAGCGGCGTGCTGGGCCGCGTGCTCGAAAACTGGCAGGTGGGTGCGCTCTTCAATGCCTTTGCCGGCACGCCCATGAGCTGGCAGAGCCAACTGGCCTCCTTCAGCCAGGTCTCGGACGACACCAGCGTGGACACGGTCGCCGGTATCGCCCGCCAAGGCAAGGTAGAAAAGCGCGGCAACGGTGTCTTCTTCTATCCCGGCTACACCGTCGGACCCGATCCCCAAGTGCGTAATCTCACCACCACCGGCGGCGTCCAGCAGCGCAGCACTATGTTGGCCGTCTTTGACGCCAATGGCCGCCCCATCGCCACCAACCCCACGCCCGGAACGCTGGGCGCTCTGCAACCGCGCTACTTCTACGGCCCTGGGTATTTCTCCTTCGACCTGAACCTGCTGAAGACCTTCAGCATCCGCGAACGGGTGCAGTTCCAGCTAGGCGTCACCGCGGAGAACCTCACCAACACGCCCATCTTCGACGACCCCGATACCGTGATCAACTCGCCCACCTTCGGCCAGATCACCAGCGGCTCCGGCACCCGCATCGTCATTGTCAGCGGACGGCTCACCTTCTAGTGTCCTGTCCGGTAAGTTCGGAGCATTTCAAGATTCCCGCCAAGTCGCCAAGCCGCCAAGAACTCCCTTTGCGGCTTTGCGACTTGGCGGGAGAACCGCTCAGAACTTTGTCGCGAACCTCTGACTCAGAACACTAGCGACAGCCAGTCCTGATGGCATGTAAAAAATACTAGACACCCGGCGAGATATATGGTAAATTGTACACTATGTCAAGGATATTAGTCTCTCTTCCGGAGCCCGGCGGTCGCGTCAGCCTCTCGTTTGAGGAACGCAGCGTCTGGGTCCAACTCATCAGCCTGTTGCTGGTGCTAGGTGGCTACTTTGTGGTGGCGGGGCAGATGATTTCTGCGGGCGTAACCCAGTTGGTCGTCTTCGCGCCCGTCTTCACCGTCGCGGTCGTGCTGATGGTAGTGGTGATCGTGGCGG
>JBIKMK010000334.1:0-5202 GCA_044359315.1 Bryobacteraceae bacterium
TGACCTTCCTGCCGTTCATCGCCCGTGCCACGGCCGAAGCCCTGCGCACCTTCCCGATCTTGAATTCGTCGATCATTGGGACCAACGTGCAGTATCACGGCGACATCAACATCGGCATCGCGGTGGCCCTCGACGGCGGCCTGATTGTGCCGGTGATCAAGAACGCCGACGAAAAGAACGTTACCGGCCTGCAGCGCTCCATCGCTGATCTGGCCGCGCGTGCCCGCTCCAAGCAGTTGAAGCCCGATGAGGTGAACGGCGGTACGTTCTCCATCACCAACTTCGGCAGCTTCGGCAGCCTGTTCGCCACCCCGGTCATCAACCAGCCGCAAATCGCCATCCTCGGCTGCGGCGCGGTGAACAAGGAAGCCGTCGTGCTGGAAGGCGACGTGATCGCCATCCGGTCCATGATGTACCTGGCGCTCACCTTCGACCACCGCCTGGTGGACGGCGCGCTGGCCGACCAGTTCTGCCAGAAGGTAAAGGCAGTCCTCGAAGGCTGGTCCGAGCAGGTTCTCTAACCAGACCGTTCGGGTTTAAGTAAACAAGGGCGGGGCTTCGGCTCCGCCCTTTTCTATTGGGCGGTCGATGTGCGAATATGCGTTTATGCGGACCACGATTGAACTTTCGGACGCACTGTTCCGGGAGCTGAAGGCCGAAACAGCTCGCGAAGGTATTTCATTGAAGGAATTTGTGACGGAGGCTGTGCGCGAGAAACTGGCCGATGGGCACTCTAGCAAGAAAGCGGCCCCCGCCTCGGTGCTACCGTTGATCCCCAAAGGCCGCCTGACCATTGACCGCGTCTGGACCAACGCCGAGATCGACAAACTGCTGGATGAATAGCTACCGGGGGCGAAGTTGTCACCTCGAACTCACAATTGACTATGCGAATATGTCTTTATGCGGACCACCATCGACCTTCCGGATGCACTGTTCCGGGAACTGAAGGCCCACACTGGACGACAGGGCATCTCACTGAAGGAGTTTGTCACCGACGCCCTCCAGGAGAAGCTGACCGTTGAATTACAGCCGGCCGGCGTCCGCGCTCGGGTGAAGCTGCCCATCATCCCCAAGGGCCGTTTTCCAGGATTGCAAAGTGTAACCAACGCAGAAGTGGAACGGTTGCTGTGGGATGAAAAGCTGCCTGGTTGACGTAAATGTGTGGATGGCGTTGACCGCCGCTGACCATCCGCATCACCAAGCCGCCGTCGCTTGGTTCGAGGGCGCAGACTTTCAGTATTGCTGGTTTTGCCGGGTTTCCCAAATGGGTTTTTTGCGATTGTTAACCCGTGCTCCGGGCGGCATGACCTCCGCGGAAGCGATGGGGGTCTATCGGAACCTCTTGGAACTGCCAAACATCCGCTACTCCATGGAGCCGCTCGGACTCGATGAGCAGTGGCTACGGCTGGTTCCCTCCCGGCCGAGCGGTTCCACCTGGACAGACTCCTATCTCGCCGCCTTCGCCATGCTGCAAGGGCTTCGCTTTATCACTTTTGATCGCGGGTTTCGGCAGTTCGTCGGTCTGGACCTGCAACTGCTGGACCACCGGTTGACTTAAATCCTTGTCCGGCCGGGCACCCCGGATTAATAGCGCGGGACGTTAGGGTCCACCGTGGCGCTCCACAGGTCGATGCCGCCCGCCATGCTTTGGCAGTTCTCGACGCCCTGCTGGCGCAGCCAGGCAACGACATTCATGCTCCTCACACCGTGGTGGCAGTGGACCACCACCAGTGCGTGATCGGCCATGGCATCCAGCGCCGTCAACCGCGACGGGATGGTGTTCATGGGCATCAGTTCCGCACCATCAATGCGGCTCAGCGCGTACTCGTGAGCCTCCCGGCAATCAATCAGGCGGATGTCGTCGCCGGCATCCAGCATCTCCTTCACTGCCGCGGGCGCGATCTCAAGCGGCAGCATCGGTCACACTCGCCACAAAGGGAACCAGCGTATCCAGCATGGTGATCCGGAAAACTTCACGCACCGTACCGGTAGCCCCGGCCACTTGCAGGGACCCGCCCCGCGCCTTGATCTTGCCAAAGCAGAACGAGACAATCCCGACGCCCGTGGAATCAATGTAGTTGATTTCTGACATGTCCAGGATGATGTTGGCACTGCCGCTTTCGAGCAGCTTCTGGATGGTGTTCTCCACCTGTTGGCTATCGCGGCCCAAGGCCAGCTTGCCCTTCAAGGAGACAACGGTCGCGCCGTTATCCAGCGCGGATGTGGTGACGTCAAGCAGCAGCATGAAACGCTAGCATACCCTAACCTAAAAGCATGCGCTTGCTTCCGGGGCTCTGGCTGGCCTCATCCTTGTTTTTGCCCGCCCTGTCCGCCCAACCGGACCGCGAAACGATTGACTCGTTTGAGAAGGTTTGGCAGACCGTCCAGAGCCGCTACTGGCAACCCACGCATCTGGACCGCCTCGCCAACGGCCAAAGCTGGCGGCAGCTCCACGACACGTACCGGGCCAAGGTAGAGCGCGCCACCGACAACTCCGAAGCGCGGCGGCTGATGAGCGAGATGCTGGGCCTGCTGGGGCAGTCGCACTTCGCCATCATCTCCGGCCAATTGGAAGATGATCTGGCACCGTCATCGTTTGGCGACGGCACGGCGGGCATTGAGCCGGTGCTGGTGGGCTCCGCGGTGCTGGTGATGCGCGTCGAACCACAAAGTGGTGCGGCCCAGGCCCTGGTGAAGCCCGGCTGGGAAATCTTGCGTATCGGCGAGACGGACGTGCGCGCACTGGCGCAGCGGCTGCTCGAAAAGGATCCGTCGGTGAAGCAACGCAATCTGCTGCTGCGGTGGGGCGTGCTGGGCCGGTTGAGCGGACCTTCCGGCACCACAGTACGAGTCGAATTCATCAATGGCGCGGGCCAGAAAGTGATCAAACAAGTTCCGTTGAAAGACCCGCCCGGCACGCGCGTCCGGTTTGGCTTTATGCCGCCCACGCCGCTCACGTTTCGCGTCGCGCGGCCCCGGCCGGACATCCAGTATGTCCGCTTTAACATCTTTCTAGATCCACCCGGCCTGATGGGCAAATTTGAAGACGCGGTGAAGACCTGCACCGGCGGCAAGAACTGCCAAGGCTTCATCATCGACCTGCGCGGCAACCCCGGCGGCTTGGCGATCCTGGCCTCCGGAATGGCGGGCTTTTTCATCGATCAGCCGGACACCAAGCTGGGCACGCTCTATCAGCGCGAGGTGACGCTGAAGCTGGTGGTAAACCCTCGCGTCGACACGTTCTCCGGCCCGCTGGCGATTCTGGTGGATGGCGCTTCAGTATCTACGTCTGAGATCATGGCGGGCGGCTTGCAGGACCTGAAACGCGCGCGCATCTTCGGCTCACGCACGGCGGGCGCTGCCCTGCCCTCCAACGTCGAACGCCTGCCCAATGGCGACCTGTTCCAGTACGCCGTCGCGAACTACATCTCTGAAGGCGGCCAGACGCTGGAGGGGCGCGGCGTGATTCCGGATCAGGAAGTTGGGGTGAGCCGCGCGGCTTTGCTGGCGGGCCAGGATCCGGTTTTGGAAGCCGCGATAAACTGGATTCGTGCGCAACCTCGCCCTTAGTTTCCTCCTGGCCCTCACCCCGGCCGCTGTTTTCGCCGCCGATACTCCAACGGCGGAAGCGATCATGGACCGCTATGTCGAAGTGACGGGCGGCAAGCAAGCTTATGAAGGCCTGAAGACCGAGATGACCACGGGCGTCATGGAAATGAAGGCCCAAGGTATCAAGGGCAAGATGAGCGGCTTCCGCAATGCACAGAACTTCAGCTACAACGTGGTCGAAATCGATGGCGTCGGGAAGATCGAGGAAGGCTTCCACGAAGGGATCGCCTGGGAGAAGTCGGCCATGGGTGGCCCCCGCGTGAAGACAGGTGAGGAAAAGGCCTTCTACATGCGCGAAGCGATCCTGGCGCGCGACGCTCGCTGGCGCGATGTCTACAGCAAGGCTGAGCTGTCGAGCGAAGAGACGATTGATGGGGTTGTCTGCTTCAAGCTCATTCTGACGCCCAAGGAAGGCAGCCGCACCGAGACGCAGTTCTTCGAGAAAGCCACCGGCTTCCGCAAGCGCATCTCGATGGTGATGTCGACGCAGATGGGAGATCTGCCGGTGGAATCGACGCTGAGCGACTACAAGGATTTCGGCGGCTTCAAGGCACCCAGCAAGGTCAGCACGAAAATGGCCGGACAGGAACTTTCAGTGACCATCTCCACCATGGAGTTCAACAAAGAGATCCCCGCCAGCCGCTTCGTGCCGCCCGCCGATGTGAAGGCGATTGCGGCTAAGGTGAAGGCCGCTCCGGCAAAATAATTCCGCCGCCCGCCGCGCTACAGCCCCTTTTCCATCGGCAGCGCCAGCGGGGGCTCCACCATGAACTCGAGCGTGGCCATGGCCGCCATCGCTTCCCGGATGGCTGATTCCTCGCTCGGCTCGACGGTGATGACAAAAGGTAGATTGTCCTTGGTATCGCACGGCACTTGCAGCACGGCATCCAGGCTGATGCCTTTGTCGGCGAGGACTCGCGAGAGCGAAGCGATGATGCCCGGGCGATCCTTCACCCGGAACCGGAGATAGTACGCCGTCTTCATCGAATCGAGCGGCAGTGGATGGGTGGGTTCCAGCGCAGCGTGAGCAAACGGCGAAACACGCTCGTGCGAACCGGCGCGGATCTCGCGGGCCACCCGCATCAGGTCGCTGACCACGGCGACCCCGGTGGGCTTGGGACCCGCGCCACGGCCATAGTAGAACGTGTCCTGGCCATAGTCGCCCAGCACCCAGATGGCGTTGTAGGCGCCTGAAACACCAGCCAGAATGGTGGAGCGCGGCAGCAACGCCGGGCGGACGCTCAACAGCAGGCCCTCCGGCGTGCGGCGCGCACCGCACAAAAGGCGGATCGTGTAGCCCAGCTGACGCGCATACTCAAAATCAAACGGCGTAATGCGGCGGATGCCTTCGGTGTAGATGTCAGCAGGCGCAACGCTTTTGCCAAACATCAGGGCCACCAGAATGGCCAGCTTGGAGCGGGCATCAAAGCCGTCGATATCGGCCGTGGGGTCCGCTTCGGCATAGCCCAACCGTTGCGCTTCGGCCAGCACTTCGCCAAAGTCCGCGCCGCGCTTTTCGATCTCGGTGAGGATGAAGTTGGAGGTGCCGTTCAAGATGCCGAACAGTGCCGACAAGCGGTCACCGGAGATGCC
>JBIKMK010000335.1:0-5187 GCA_044359315.1 Bryobacteraceae bacterium
GCAGAAGGTGGCGATCTTTTTGCCGGTGGTGATGCCGCCGCAATGGGCCAGGTCGTGACGGACATAGTCGATCAAGTGTTCCGTGATGAGGAACAGGCCATCCCATTGGCCGGTGTAGACCTCACCCATCGCGATCGGTGTGGAACATTGCTGACGCATCAGGCGGAACGTATCCAGGTGCTCCGGCCGCAGTGGGTCTTCAAAATAGAACAGCCGATAGGGCTCCAGCGCCTTGCCCAGTTGCAGCGCCTGCGACGGGGTGATGCGCTCATGCACGTCATGCAGCAGTTCGATCTCATCGCCCACGGTCTTGCGCAGGTGGTCGAACAGCTTGGGCAAGGTGCGGGTGTAGGCCATCGGGTCCCACACTTCATCGGGCGGCATCCCGGCGGCGTAAGCTTCCTTGGTCTTGGCGGCTTGCGCCGCGGTCTGCGGCACGGCGTAGCCGCCATCGTTGCCGGGGAGCGCCACCTGCACCTTGATCACCTTATAGCCGCGCTCCATCAGCTTGCGGACGTTGTCTTCCACCTGCTTGAAGTCCCGGCCGCCGGCGTTGGTGTAAGTGAGCATCCCTTCGCGTACTTTGCCGCCCAGCAGGTCATACACGGGCAGCCCGGCCACTTTGCCCTTGATGTCCCACAGCGCCATATCGACGCCCGAGATGGCCGACATCTGCACACTTCCGGAACGGTAGTACGGCAGGAAGAAGAGCCGCTGCCACAACCGTTCGCTGTGCATGGGGTTCTGCCCGATCAGGCCCGGCGTCAGATGCTCCTCCATGAACTTGGCGACGCCCAGTTCGCTGCCGGTGCACGTGGCATCGCCCCAACCCACCAGACCCGGCTGGTTGGTGGAGATCTTGATGAGGACAAAGTTGTTCATCGCCGTGGCACCGGGATTGGTGACGATGACGTCCACGCCGGTGATGCGGATGGAGCCCGGCGATTTTTGCTCCACTTTCTGGGCCGCCAGCGGCAGCGGGAGCGCAGCGGCTGCGCCAGCGAGTGTCTTGAGTAGTTGACGGCGATGCATTCAGTCTCCTTGCGGTTCCGCTGGAGAGCGTATCACTGGCAGCCACGATCACGCCACTCCAATCAGCGGGCGGACCCAAAGTACTGGGACGAATCCACATCCGGATGGATTGCCGACGGCGTTGGACCACATGCTATTCTCTGCTAACACCGGTCAGTTAGGAAGGCTGATTCGAGTGAATCTAATCAAAAGGTGATAACAAAGGTATAGACTTTTCAGTGTTTCTCTGTTGATGCTGGGCATCAGCGGTATGGCGATGGCAAACGTGAATCCGGTTCCCGAGATTGACCCCGGCATGGCCGGCAATGCCATCGCGTTGGTGTCTGGCGCGTTGCTGGTTATCCGCTCTTCGCGGAAGAAGTAGTGAAGCCCGGATGCGGCAGGTGTTTTCTCGAGAGCGCCTGCCGCTCTGGCTTTAGTGAATTGCCGAATTCTCGCCCTTGATCGGTCATCAGGTTATGTCGTCGCTGACCAGCATTGTTCCTTCACCAGTAACGTACGCGGGAGGCCTTGGCCTACGCATGGGATTGATGGCGCTGGCACTGCTGCTGGAAGTTGTGGCCATCTCGGTTTGGGTGGACAATGCTCAGTTGAGCCGGCATGGTGTGATCGTCGGCTTCATCGCCCAGTGGGGAGCCACGGCGGTCCGGCTGGCCGTTGCCTTTGCCTTGTTCTGGATTGTTTTCGGACAAGCAAGAGCGGGCGCAGCGCTGGAGACGATTAACCGCAGCTTGGCCCATCAACCGATCCATTGGACCCGCGCCCCGTGGCATGGAATGGCCTTGCTGGCATTCGGTGCCCTCTCCCAACAACTTTATTGGAGCGGACAGACGGGTGATCTCTTGCCGGCCGTCTGGATTGGCGGCGGACTTTTGGTGGTCGTGACGCTGGCGGCGGTCTTTGCGACCTGGTCCGTATGGCACGCGCTCCTGAAGAGCACGATGGATATCTGGGCCTTTGGCCTGGGCGCCACAGTGGCGGCGGTGGCCCTTACACGGGCCGCCCGAGCACTCTGGGAACCAGTCAGCGCATTTACATTTGCAGTGACGGCGCACCTGTTGCGGCTCTTTGTGACCTCGATACGTTCTAATCCGGCGCTCCGCGAACTGGGTACGGACCGTTTTCAGGTGGAGATCGCCCCGGAGTGTTCCGGCTTGGAAGGCGTGGCGCTGGTGCTAGTGTTTGGCGTGGCCTGGCTGTGGTTTTTCCGGTCTGATTACCGCTTCCCGCGCGCACTGCTATTGCTGCCGGTGGGCATGGCCGCCATCTGGTTACTGAATGCGGTGCGCATTGCCGCACTGATCTTGATCGGCCATTCCGGATGGGAGTCAGTGGCCCT
The DNA here is from genome assembly GCA_044359315.1 of Bryobacteraceae bacterium. GTDB lineage: Bacteria > Acidobacteriota > Terriglobia > Bryobacterales > Bryobacteraceae > JAPKYZ01. Next base: position 2,372 of record JBIKMK010000335.1, read on the forward strand.
GGGTGGCTTTCACTCCCAGGCGGGTTGGATCACGTTTGTTGCGGTTTCGCTGGCGATTTGTTGGGGCTCGCGCCGGCTGCCATGGTTTGCCGCGGCATCGAAGGAATCCGCTGCGGTAAGTTCAGCGGAGGGGGACTGGACGGCTCCCTGGTTGCTACCTTTTCTGGCGATTCTGGCTGCCGGGCTAGTGTCGAGGGCTTCCACGGGCGGGTTCGAATGGCTTTATCCGTTGCGAGTGATCGCGGCGGCGGTGGTGCTTTGGCTGTTCCGCCATGAGTACCGCAAGATCTCCTGGCGGCTGAGTTGGGCCGGCCCGGCGGCGGGGTTGGCCGTATTTGCGCTATGGCTGGGCCTGGAGCGGTTGTGGCCTCAGGCACCGAATGCAGGCCTCACTTCCGCCTTGGCTGCTCTCCCCGTCCTGCCACGTGCAGTTTGGCTTTGCTTCCGTGTGCTGGGAGCAGTCGTGACGGTACCCATCGCGGAGGAACTGGCGTTTCGCGGATTCTTGATGCGCCGGCTTTCCTCTACCTGGTTCACCCAAGTGGACCCGGGCGTGTTTCGCGGGTTGGCTTGGATAGCGTCCTCAACCGCCTTTGGCCTGCTTCATGGCGAGCGCTGGCTGGCCGGGACCCTGGCCGGTCTCGTCTATGCCTGGGCCTACAGCCGCCGTGGCAGCATGGGCGATGCCGCCGTGGCCCATGGCTTAACGAACGGATTGCTGGCACTGTGGGTGCTGGCCACCGGCGAAACACAGCTGTGGTAAGGCCCGCCTGAACGCGTTGCGATCGCGCGACTAGCTGTTGCGCCAGAATGGCGCCATCGACCACAGCCGGTCGTTGGTGCGGTCCTGGTTCCAATAGGGTGTCGGCCCAAAGTAGCCGCCTTCGCCCAGGTGCTTTTTCACCACGTCCTCGTTCAACACGAAGCCCAACCCCGGACCTTCGGGCACCGGTGTCAGGCCCGCCTTCGAGAACGGTTTCTTGACACCCGGTACGTCCACCATGTCTTCCCACCAATCGACATCGACGCCGTGGTGTTCCAGCACCAGGAAGTTCTCCGTGGCCGCCGCGCAGTGGATGTTGGCGAAGAAGCTGACCGGCGTTCCGGCAAAGTGCATCGCCATGGGAACGCCATGCTCCTGGCACAGGTCGCCGACCTTCTTGGTCTCCAGGATGCCGCCGGAACTGGCCAGGTCGGGGTGCACGATGTCGACGGCGTGCATCTGGGCCAGCTTGACGAAGTCCTCCTTGAGGAAGATGTCTTCGCCGGTCAGCGTTGGGATGTCGATGGCATCGGTGATCTTCTTCCATAGCTCCGGGTACTGCCACGGGATCATGTCTTCCAGCCACGCCATGTTGTACTTTTCCAGCGCCTTGCCCAGCTTGATGCAACTGTTCAAGCCGATGTGGCCGAAGTGGTCGGCGGCCAGGGGCACTTCATAGCCGATCTGCTCCCGCACCTTGGCCACGTATTCGGCCATCAGCGCCACGCCTTTGTCGGTCAACTCCATGCCGGTAAACATGTGTTGGGTGCGGAAGAAGTCCCGGCTGGAGGTGCCGGCCGGACGCATCACGGTGCCCGGAATGTTCTCGACCAGACCCACGCCCAGATCCATCTTCAGCCACGTAAAGCCCTGGCTCTGGCGCGCTTTCAAGCGCCTCCCGAACTCAACGGCATCCGGCGATTGGTCAGTATCCGCGTAAAGCCGGATGGTGTCGCGGAACTTGCCGCCCACCATCTGGTAGGCCGGTGTGTTGTATGCCTTGCCCGCCAGGTCCCACAGCGCCATCTCCACGCCACACACGCCACCGGCTTGGCGGGCATGGCCGCCGAACTGTTTGATCTTGCGGAACAGCCGGTCGACGTTGCAGGGGTTCTCCCCCAGCAGGCGGCTCTTCAGCATCAGGGCATAGTTTTTGGAAGCTCCATCGCGGACCTCGCCATAGCCCGAGATGCCTTGGTTGGTGTCAATACGGATCAGGTGGCACGTCATGGGGGCGCGCACCACGGTGGCGATCCGGAGATCGGTGATCTTCAGATCCGATGGCTTCGAACGAGTGTTGGTGTTCTGCGGCATCGCTTCCAGGCATTCATCAGCCCAGAACGTCGCCGCCGCGGTTCCGGCCGCGGATGTCAGGAAGGAACGGCGTTGCATGGCCGTATTCTATGCCTAACTACCGCGCGCGTCCACGGGTAAGTGTAAAGTTATGACCCTTTCTCAGTAAGCCTCATGCGAGACCAGATACCGGATAAAGCCGAGCCGACTTAGCGGCAATACTCATGCGCCCGCTCACGCCTCGACGAACGGCTGCTCAAACAGGATCAACTCCGGCTTCGCATCGATCTTTCCGGCCAGCATCTCCTCCACCGACAGCTGTCCACTCCGGATGACCTTGACGTCCAGTTGGGCGGTTACGGCGCCGGTGACGGAAGGGTCAAATACCTTGGCCGCCTCCATGAACAACAGCGTCGATAAGGGCCGGGCCGCGCCCGACAGAAACGGATTGTCGCCGATGGTCTCGTTGAATGCGGTGGCCAGTTCTTCACCGAAGCCGGCCAGCTTCTTGAGGGCTTCCGCCGGATTGGCTGTTCCCAGCGTCCGGAACTCAGCCATCGCGACACCGGCATCCGCGGCGTTGGTCACCAGCTGTAACTCCATCTGCAACAGAGAACTGAGAAACTCCGGCAGCCGTGACGCCGCCGCATGCTTCTTCAGTGCATCGCCCATGACACTAGGAGCCGCGGAGGGTTCATAGAACTTCGCCGTGCGGGCCAGGTCCGGGATGCCCCGCAACATCGCCGAGACCACGCCCAGC